>DXHF01000314.1 GCA_019113605.1 Candidatus Paenibacillus intestinavium | reverse complement strand
TAATGATGCCACGTAAAGACCTCGTGAACGTCAACTTAATTCCATATAATCCAGTAGATGAGCATAGCCAGTATCAGCGTAGTGAGCAAGATGATATTCGTGCTTTCTATGATGTGCTGAAAAAGCAAGGGATTAGCGTTAGCGTTCGTCTTGAGCATGGCGCTGATATCGATGCAGCATGTGGACAATTACGCAGTAAGCAGCTAGATAAAGCATCGAATAACTAATGGTGGAATAACATAATAGGGGATCCCGACAGTCATGGACTCTCGAGATACCCTATTCATGATATAGAAGTACTGTTACCCCCAACTGAGCCCAATTGGAGCGTCATTTACTGTCCATGCGGCGTTTGGTTTACTTTTTGACGCCATGGACTCCGTTTTTACTGTCTATGTGTCGTTTTGGTCACTTTTTCGTCGCATGGACTCCGTTTTTACTGTCTATGTGTCGTTTTGGTCACTTTTTTGTCGCATGGACTCCGTTTTTACTGTCTATGCAGCGTTTTGGTCACTTTTTCGGTGCATGGACTCCGTTTTTACTGTCTATGGAGCATTATGGTTACTTTTTCGGAGCCTTAAATCCAAAAATAGCGAAAAAGTTTTGTTAATGAGCCCAATTACAGTTATGTCTCCGTAGAGTCACTGTTAAAATCCTCTATTACAATACAAGCAGCCCCATGTTTTTCTTCGCTTTCGTCAGTGTATCATTTGCTACAGCGGCAGCACGCTCTGCGCCATCACGAAGAATAGCATCTAGCTCAGAGGAGTTGACGATATCGTGGAATTTTTGTTGAATCGGCTCAAGCTTAGTAATGACAACTTCAGCAATTTCCTTCTTAAAGTTACCGTAGCCTTGACCTTCAAAGTGCTTCTCAACCGCTGGAATATCCATATCAGCGAATACAGAATAGATTTCGATCAGATTACTAACAGCAGGCTTGTTCTCCCAATCATAGCGTACAGTCATATCGGAATCTGTTACAGCACGCGAGAATTTTTTGCGGATAACTGCTGGCTCATCCAGCATTAGAATATAGCTGCTTATATTAGGATTAGATTTACTCATTTTGCTCGATGGATCATCTAGCCCCATAATACGAGCGCCAGTTTCTTGAATAATTGGCTCAGGTACTTTGAATGTTTCACCATAACGATTGTTAAAGCGGTTAGCTAAGTCACGCGTTAGCTCAACATGCTGCTTCTGGTCATCGCCTACAGGAACATGCGTCGCTTGATATAGTAAAATATCGGCAGCCATCAATGCAGGGTAAGTGAATAATGCGGAGCTTACGACATCTTTACCATCAGATTTGTCTTTGAATTGCGTCATACGACTTAGCTCGCCGAAATGAGCCTGTGTTTCCATAATCCAGCCAAGCTCAGCATGCGCAGCAACTTGTGATTGTAGAAAGATTGCCGAACGTTTCGGATCAATGCCAGCAGCAACATATAGAGCCGCTAATTCACGAGAACGTTGATGAAGCTCCTTCGGATCTTGATATACAGTTAACGCATGAAGATCAGGAATGAAATAGAAACATTCAAAAAGCTCCTGATTGCGCACGAATTGACTTAATGCTCCTGAGTAACCACCAATATTAAGCTCTCCACTTGGTTTAATGCCTGATAGTATACGTTTCATGTACGAACACCTTACTTTCTTTTAAATTGAATACAAAAAAGCTCCGCCCCTTAAAACATAAGGGACGAAGCATTATACTCCGCGGTACCACCCAAATTCGATTATACAATCGCACTTGATCGCTCAATAACGGTGAGCTCCGTCAACGCCTACTAATGACAGTTATTGCATTGGCAATATACATGAACATGTTCAGGCTGCGGCGAAAAGACCCATTCATCTACAGGCATGTGCCGAACTTTTCACCAGTTATCGGCTCGCTTATGACATGCATCATTAGATTACTATTTCTCTTCATTGCTGTTTCCTATGTAATTGTTAATAGCATACTTATTAATAAGTAATTAGTCAAGTTAGCAAATTTGAAACATTGACATCATATCGTCAACATGTTATCTTAACATTAAGATAAAAGAAAAAGGGGCATAACGATGAGCGAAACAAAGCGTTATGAACAAGTGGAAGATGCATTAGAACTATATATTGCATTATCACGTGCTAATCAATGGGTAAGCTCACATGGAGATCGAGATATTCGTGCGCATGGCTTGAATCGTACAGAATTTGGCGTACTTGAATTACTGTATCATAAAGGGCCGCAGCCACTACAACAAATTGGTAATAAGGTGCTAATGAGTAGTGGTAATATTACGTATGTAATTGACAAGTTAGAAAAGAAACAGCTTGTCAGACGCAGAGTATCTACGGAAGACCGTCGCTTAATCTATGCTGAAGTAACGGATGCTGGTTCGGAGTTTATAGAGCGGGTATTTCCTACTCATGGCTGTGTGATCCGTGACGCTGTAGCCGGTCTTACGCTAGAGGAGCAGCATCAAGCAACGATACTACTGAAGAAGCTTGGAAAGTTTGCAGAAGAAAGCTATAAGGGTTAGCAGCTCTAGAAGAAGCCCAAGAAGCCCTAAGTAGCTTTCTGTCATATATCTTAATGCTGAGATAGTACGGTGAATATTAAGCTTGTTATTTAATTCGATGATTGATTTACACCTTTAGAATGCAATCGGCAATTTAAAGGGACAATGAATGTAACTATATGAATTGGAGGGAATTAATGATGAAACATATTTATGAAGCGGGAAAAACGCAGGATGGCCAAGTGCTATTACTATTGCACGGTACTGGTGGCAATGAGAGTGATCTAATACCTTTGGCACGTCTTGTTGATCCGGATGCGGCAATTTTAAGTGTGAAAGGTAATATTGAGGAAAATGGAATGCCACGTTTCTTCCGCAGACTTGCTGAGGGAGTATTTGACGAGGCAGATTTGATCTTCCGTACACAGGAGCTTAAGCAGTTCGTGGACGATGCGGCTATCCAATATGGATTTAACCGTAATAAAGTCGTTGCACTAGGATATTCTAATGGTGCTAATATTGCTGCAAGTCTGCTCTTCCATTATACAGATGCACTTCAAGGAGCGATGATGCATCATCCAATGGTGCCGCTTCGCAATATCACGCTACCACAGTTAAGTGGTGTCGGTTGCTTTATTGCAGCTGGAGAGAATGATCCCATCTGTACACCAGAAGAATCAAATGAGCTAGAGGCATTGTTACAAGGAGCTGGTGCAGATGTGCAAATGCATTGGGAGCGTAATGGTCACCGGTTAACGCGTACAGAAGTAGATGCTGCAAAAGTATGGTATGAAGCGCGCTTCAAGTCGTAATGCTTCATTTCATCGGCGAAACGATAGAGCTTTAGATTATGTGTTCGAACGAAAATATACATTTTGAACATGCCATACAATTATAGCAATTAAATAAGTAGAGGATATTTCAACGGTCATATTTGTAGTGACTTTTGGAGTATCCTCTTCTTGCGATAAGATCAACCTTTCTGAAATGTCAGACCTAGCAAAGTAACACTAACACCAAAAGTCTGCATAGACCATAAAATTAGAGTCCATGTATCATATAGCGTTCAATAAAGCGGCATAGTCCAATAATTATTTATTAGAACTTAACGATCCGCGAAGCATGCCTACTCGTTTTGTAACATATGATGTGTTAACAAGGATTAGGATGTGATCGGGATGATATGTGCTGTCATTGGTGGAGGGCCAGCTGGATTGAATGCTGCGCTGTTGCTTGCTCGGGCTAGACATAAAGTAATTCTCTTTGACAATGCCAAACCTCGTAATGCTGTCACTGAAACGATGCATGGCTTTATAACGCGTGAAGGGATTTCACCCCTCAAATTCCGTAAATTAGCCCAGCAGGAATTGGCACAGTTCAAGCATGTAAAGCAATATCAATCCACGATTACGGACATTAAGCGTGGCAACAATGGAATATTTACAATAACGACAGCACAAGGAAAAAAGATTCAAGTAAATAAAGTATTACTGGCTACAGGATTACAGGAATCGTTACCGTCCATTCGTAATATTGCACACTACTACGGACACTCCGTGTTCAGTTGTCCATATTGTGATGGTTATGAGCTACGAGATCGAGCACTAGCTATATTTACAGAGGTTAACAATGTCGTTTCTCTTACATCCTTATTACAGCAATGGAGTAAGCGTTTATTTGTATTTACGAACGGAAAATACAAACTAACGACTTCGGAGAAAGAACTGTTGAAGGCGATGAATATTGCGGTCTATGAACAACCAATCGCTCAATTAGTTGGACAAAAGGGGAAGCTACAAGGAGTATTACTGAAGGACGGTAGCAAAGTTAATTGTACAGGTGGATTTGTCTCTACATATTGGAGACATGCTGGAGCATTAGCTACTGAAATAGGCTGTAGACTAACAGAACAAGGCGGAATTTGGCAGGATGGTAAAGGCAGAACGAGTATTCAAGGTGTTTATGTGGCTGGAGATATGGCCCATGTATCGCCTGCCCAAGCTGTAATTGCGGCAGGTGATGGTGTGAAGGCTGCCATAAGTATGAATCAGGATGCGGCCCAGCAGCGCTTAACGAAAGTCCAAGCGATCATTCGCCAACAATAAACACAAACAAGGCATTTCCATGTTAACCAGGAGATAAGCTACATCTGATAAGCATGAAAATACCTTGTTATTTTAAATCTTATTTATTCACGATAATCTTCTACTAATAATTCAAGCTCGCCTGTCTCTGGATTCATAATAAAGCCATGAACGGGAATAGCTTTTGGAAATAATGGATGATTGCGAATCATTTTAACGCTATGCATGACACCATGCTCAGGAGCTGTAAAGCCACGTAAAAATTTCTCCATACGAATACCTGAACGTTCCAGCGTTTCGATAACTAAAGGATCGACTCCACCTTGTTCAATCATTTTTTTCACTAGACCATCACTATCAAGATTTGTCATACCGCAGCCGTGATGTCCTATAACAATGACTTCCTCTGCATGTAATTCGTATACAGCAACTAGAATACTACGCATTGCTGAACCGAAGGGTTGAGTTAATACGGCGCCGGCGTTCTTAATAAATTTTACATCGCCATTGCGTAGATTTAATGCTTTTGGCAATAACTCCATTAGTCTTGTATCCATACATGTGAAAATTACAATTTTTTTATCAGGATACTTATCTGTTAGATATTTTTCGTATTCTTTGTTTTCAACAAAGCTCTTATTAAATTCCATTAAATTTTTCACGGTACTCATCTGTATTCCTCCTAAAACTGTTCATACTTTTTAGTATACTGCGGGTAAATCCAATAACAACTATTATTCTCTTATTTTCCGAACAAGTCAAAT
>DXHF01000313.1 GCA_019113605.1 Candidatus Paenibacillus intestinavium | reverse complement strand
TCTTGCGGAGAGGACACTAAGCTGACGCCTTCAGGCAATTTAATTTCACCGCCACGCAATACAGCACCAATATCAAAATCGCTAATATCAACTGTAATCGATGCGGGTAGATTTACAGGCAATGCTTGTACCTCAATAGCAGTGCTATCTGTTTGAATAATACCGCCTAGCTTGGTACCTACTGGAGTACCTGTTATCACAATAGGAAGAAACATACGAACTTCCTCATCTTGGTTTACTATCAAAAAATCGATATGAATATATTCTTGTGTAATTGCATCCCGTTGTGCGTTTTCCAGCAATACTGGGAATTTTTCGGTATCACCAATCTGAAGTTGTACAATGCCAGCCCCTCCGCCTTTTGCCCATTGGTGAAAATCTTTCCGCGATATATGAATCATGGTATTGTCCAAACCTCTTCCAAAGATAATACCCGGTAAACGTCCTTTACTGCGTAATTGCTTCAATCCTGAACGATTCAAGTGCTGTCGATGTTCTGCATGTATGGAAATACTCATAATAAATTAACTCCCTTTAAATTATATTTTTATGCCCCAAAATCTTTAGCCACTATTGACTACTGATTTTACCCCCAACTTGGGGGGAGGTTGAGCAACATGAGATCGCCCCCTTTCAACTCGCTAATATTCGCATTAATATATAGCTGAAGGCACCCCGTCCCAATCGGAACGAAATGCCTTACTTTCTATAATCTTAACTCATTTTCTTCATTATGTCGAATTTGGCAGCCTCTAGGGGGGATTTAATAGGGGATATGTCACATTTCACGTAGCAGGACATGTCGATAGGATTGATGAAGTTTTCGTGTTGCCGGATAAATAAATTATTTAATATATACGCTGCCGAACGGTAATACTTTCCTGAGTAATCGTTTTATCCAACCATCCTCGGTAAGTCTGTTCTCCAACTGTCGATCTCGAGAGCCGGTTTGAACAAGCACTGGTCCCGTTCCACACAATTCCCATTGTACATTCATATGCTGGCTGGCCAAAGAATTACCGTATACTGACAAACGAATCGATGCGTCCTCAGGATATGCGACTAATGCGCTTGTATCGACAAATAAAGGTGTAATCGGATCAAGCTGCAACGTCACAATGTCACCAACAGTAATAATGCCTAATTTGCCTGGCCCAGAAAACTTAATGCGAATAAATTCCTTCGTTATCCATGCCGTTTTTAATTTGAGCACTTTACTGCGAAAGTTCATCCCTTCTGAGAAAAATATAACATGGCGAAAATCAAAGAGCAGGTTACTTTCCGTAGGAATATCAATTGACTCCATCGAAAAACCGGCAGGCAAACCGAGTAAAAAAGACGAAGGTCCTTGCAATCGTGTACGAATCCATTTTTTCTTACGATAAACGCCGCCAATATCCATTAGCCTATCTTCGCGTCCAAGCGGCGAGCCTTGATAAGAGATGATAGCCTTAGAATGCAGTACATGCAGCGTTTCATCATCCTCTAGTGTAATATGAACATGTCCAATTGGCGGAGGCAATATTACATTCATGGCAATAATACCTTCCTCCTGCGATTGCGTTCTTGCTTACGCCAAACAGCAAAGCGCCAGACCCGGATAGAAAGGCTATAAAGAATAAACAACGCTATAATAGTGCTGATTGTTATAATTAATTTTTGAATAAATGATTTGCGATCCTGTTCTAACTTCTCCATTGTTAACAGCAAATTTTTATTTTCTTCAGCCAGCATTTGGGTCTGTTCACGATATTGTTCATTCTGCTCGCGATAATGCTCATTGATCTGCTGCAATTGTTCTTGCTGGAGTAGTAATTCCTCAGCCTGCTGCTGGGAAAGCTCAAGCCGTTCGAGCTGCTCAGCAATTTGACCTTCCAACGCCTGCTTAGTAGCATCATATTGTAGCTGGATTTCTTCTACTCGCTCCGGAATATTATATATATCCTGTACTCGGTCAAAGAAGCCAGCTTCTGCCGACGTTGCCATCATAGACATTGTACTGAATGCTATGATCAACATAATACTATGTTTAAAAAAAGATTTCATTGTTCTCACCCGCTTCAACTCTGTAATCATCTATATTATCTCATATCTACTATAAATTTGTCACCTATTGTCGCATAGTGAGAGAAAAACTCTATTATACTTGATCATCGAGGAAGTTATTGAGTTAGCGGAGGAAGCTCAGGCAGGATAGGGGCGAGTGTAAGTCGACAATTACCATATACGCGGGTATACTAAATATATGTAAAAATAAGGTGGTGTTCGAATGGACAAAGTTGAATTAATCGATTATTGGATAGATTCTTCTGAAAGCGATTTTGGTACGATGATAAATCTCTATCAGAGCAAAGATTATCATTGGAGTCTATTCATCGGGCATCTTGTTATTGAAAAACTGCTGAAAGCGATCTTTATTAAAAGAACAAGCTTAGATCATCCGCCAAGAACTCATGATCTATTACTTTTATGCGAAAAATCCAAACTGCTTACAGATGAAATGCAGAAGGATGCGCTTGACTTAATAACTACATTCAATATTAGCGCAAGATATCCCGATTATAAGAAAAAATTTTATGAGAAATGTACCGAGGATTATGCAAGCAAACAAATCGATAAAATCAAGGAGATGAGAATATGGCTGAAATCGATATTAGAGGAAAAGTAAACGAAATCGCTTTGCAATTCGCTGAAAGTTTACAGGGTCATATTCAAATACGCAGTCTTTACGTTTATGGTTCCTCCGTTAACGGAGGATTTACTGAAGATAGTGATATTGATATTGCGGTTGTTGCGGATGGATTTTCTGGAGATGTAGTAGAAGATAGATTAATGCTAATGAAAATGAGACGTAGTATTGATTATCGAATTGAACCTCATCCTTTTATGACAAATGAATTTAATGAAAGCGATCCAATGGCGCAAGAAGTTATTCGCACGGGAATCAAGATAATATGACGTAACTTCCTTTATCATATTGCAAATCCACAGCTTATATTGAAGTGTGGATTTTTGCTGTTTTCAAAGTATTTATGAAAAACGTTGAATACGGATTGAAAGTAATAATTGTACAAATGGCTACTACTTTGGTTCCAAGATAAAAAAGATCTAGTAGTTCGTTAGTATCGAATTCTCAGCAACGTATGATGTGTTTGATTCAGTCAGGGGACGAAACTTAGGTGTTTTGCGTCTTAAGGGATGTAGTCGATTTTGAAGTTGATTTCAAATTAAACATGTATGTAAAAGAAAGGATAGCTAATGAAACAAAATAAATACGATGATACGCAATTTTTTGCTGCCTATGAACAAATGCCACGCTCTGTTAAAGGACTTGAAGCGGCAGGGGAATGGCATATATTAAAAGAGTTATTGCCAGATTTGCATAATAAGATGGTACTTGATCTAGGTTGTGGCTTCGGCTGGCATTGTCGGTATGCTCGTGAACAGGGAGCCAGCTCTGTAATCGGTGTAGATATATCCGGAAATATGTTGAAGCGAGCTCGTAAGTTAACGAATGATGCTACTATTACTTACATTCAGTTGCCGATTGAAGAGATCGAGTTTGCGCCGGAACAATTTGATGTCGTTATTAGTTCATTGGCGTTTCATTATATTGAATCATTTGCAGACATTTGTAAACAAATACACAGCTGTCTAAAACCAGGTAGCTCATTCATCTTTTCAGTCGAACATCCGATTTTCACTTCAAGAGATGAACAAGATTGGTATGTTGATGATCTAGGCAATCGACTACATTGGCCAGTAGATGGCTATCAATTAGAAGGAAGACGGGTAACGAACTTTTTAGCAGAAGGCGTTCTTAAGTACCATCGTACAGTTGCTAGCTATATGAATGAAGTGATTCAAGCGGGCTTTACTATTAAAGCTGTGCGAGAATCGGTTCCTTCTGGCGAAATGTTAAGTAATGATCCAATGATGGAAGATGAGAATCGTCGGCCGATGTTTATGATTATTTCAGCTGAAAAGTAAACATACCTAAGAGCTTACTCATAAAATACACGGAATACAATGTCTTGATTATAGTTACCGAAACCGCGTCCAAATAAAGTTAAGCCGCCTCGTCTACGACCAATATCTTCTGCTGTAAAGCGGAATGACCATTGGTCGTTTTTCCAATGGACATCGTTTAAGGTAATATCCGATATTTGCTGACCATCAACAAAGGTGCCTCCAGCATTAATTTTAAGTACTTTTAATAATCCATATTGATTGATGTCAGAGCTCCACCAGTCAGGTGTTAAGCGACCTCGTATATTTCCCAAATCACCTGGGCTAGTCCATTTCCCTAGTTCTATTCCATTCATCGTAAACAAGATATCTGAAGGCCATTTCTCATTGATATTGGGAGCTTCTGAGCCAATTTCCATCGAAATTTCAATTTCCTGTACAATTTGATCGATAAATAAATAGTTTGGAACCTTGTACTCTACATAGCCTTTTGCAAACCAGAGTATCCCAGCGTTAACGCGTTCCTGGTCTAAAAAATATCTTGGATCATCGTAAAATCCAATCAGTTTTTCCGTCGTTGCAATTCCACAAGTTGGTAGTGCTTGTAAATCAGTGTAATGCCCGACAGGAATAGATAGCTCAACTACTTTTCTTGCAATGTCTGAAGAGCTGGATAGTTTAATTTGCATAAAATTAGCGGACAGGGAGCAATATTTATAAGTGCCTGTACCGACTCTTTTCATCTGAGAGCTGACGATCCCTGCTTTCTGAAGCTTAGTAACATGAGAACTGACGATTGCGCTACTAAGATATAATTGTTCAGCTAATTCTTTAATATGCATTTCTCGCTTATCAAGTAGGTCAATAATTTTAAGTCTTACTTCGCTTCCAAGCGCTTCATAAACACGAAGTGAATCTGCGTTTGTTGTTAAATACATAATAAACCCTCCGAAATCCAATAGAATATGCATTTATATTAATCCTCAATAATTTGATTGTATAAATGTCGTTAATGTACTTATAATTGTAGTATAAACAATTACAAGGATTAATAATATAGTTAACTCTAACGAGGAAATGCTTTCGAAGCTACTTTTTGCTAGAAAGAAGCTATTCGAGAAGTTACAAAAAGTTAGCATATGCTTCCGATGTGACTTTTTATCGCAAGAAGTTATTTTAGGAAGCTATAAAAAGTTTGAGGAGGAACAATAATTATGACTTTGAAATCAACGATGATTGTAGACAAAGATTTTCAGATTGCTGAGGTAGATCCTAGAGTATATGGTTCTTTTATCGAGCACTTGGGTCGCGCAGTATATGGTGGTATCTATGAGCCTGGTCATCCTACTGCGAATGAACAAGGTTTTCGCCGCGACGCATTAGAAGCGATTCAATCGTTACAGGTTCCTATTATTCGATATCCTGGCGGGAATTTCGTATCTGGATATAACTGGGAAGATGGTGTTGGTCCGGTAAATGAGCGTAAGCATAGGTTAGACCTTGCTTGGTGGACAACTGAACCGAATCTTGTAGGTACGAATGAATTTGCGGAATGGGCTAAGCTAGCTGGATCAGAAGTTATGATGGCCGTTAATCTCGGTACTAGAGGCGTTGATGCCGCAAGAAACCTGGTGGAATATTGTAATCATCCCTCAGGATCGTATTGGAGTGACTTAAGGATATCTCATGGTTATAAGGAGCCGCATGCATTCAAAACATGGTGTCTAGGCAATGAAATGGATGGACCATGGCAGATTGGATCCAAAACCGCTTATGAATATGGCAGACTTGCTAATGAAACAGCTAAAGCGATGCGCTGGGTTGATCCAACATTGGAATTTGTCGCTTGTGGTAGCTCTAGTAGCAGTATGAGTACATTTGCAGAATGGGAAGCTACTGTATTAGACCTTACTTATGACAATGTGGATTACTTATCTCTACATCAATATTATAATAATAATGAGAAAAATTCGGAAAACTTCTTAGCCAAATCACTTGATTTGGATCAATTCATTAGTAGTGTCGCAGCTACTTGTGATTATATTAAAGCGAAAAAGAAAAGCAAGAAAACAATCTATCTATCTTTGGATGAATGGAATGTATGGAATACAAT
>DXHF01000312.1 GCA_019113605.1 Candidatus Paenibacillus intestinavium | reverse complement strand
CGTTGCTGGGTTTTGTTGCATTGTCTTTGATAACGATGGATATGCTGACGTAGCATAGTCGACATCGAATATGGAGCGAACTTGGAAAGTACGGTTCGCGTGTACCAACCACGTACACTTGCGCTTCCGCCTTTCTCAAGTAGCGCTCCATCTTCTTGATTCTGAAAGCCCGCTTTTTGAACCTTTATTGAAAGGGGAAGTTCAAAAAGTGGACTTTCATTGAAAGCTTCGTGTATTTCCGCTCGTGTACTCGTGCCGTACACGTTGCTGGGTTTTGTTGCATTGTCTTTGATAACGATGATTAAGCTTCGTAGCGTAGTCGACATCGAATATGGATCTCTATTATTACGAAAGGAGGTGATGGGATGAAAAATATTTTGATGACTGTGATGATGTTGATAACCGTCATATATCTCAAGTCCCTTTTATAATAAGGGTGAATTATGAAGTTTGTTATAATTGCTCACATTTTGATCACGTTGGACATTAGTGCTCCAAATTTTGCAGCTGCTTCTCTTTTCACCGTTTGTGTAGCGTGTAGATATACTAATCGTGTAGTTCGATCATCTTTATGTCCCAATCGTTGCATAATCGCCTCTAGACTTACTCCGGCTTCTGCGCAAAGAGATGTGTGAGTGTGTCTTAATGAATGAGGTGTGTATTTAACCGAAGTATTCATCCACTGCATTAACACATTCATTCTACGTTCAATAGTCCTACGAACTAAAGGGTATCCATACACAGTTCGTTTTGCGTTTCTTGGTTTATCCATTCGAGCAAAAACGAAATCTCCGTCGTGCCATGTATTGCGATGTAGCATTTTAAATTCGTTTTGTTGGGATTTAATTTTTGCTAATTCAGCTAAAATCATGTCATCAACTTCAACTACCCTACGTGATGTTTTTGTTTTAGGAGATGTTATTGTATAAGAGTGAGTTAAGTCGTATGGATTGTACAAAGTTCCGTTTACAGATATAGTGAACTCATCAAAATTAATATCTGACCATTTTAAAACACATAGCTCACCTACGCGCATTCCGGTATATGCTAATAGCAAGTATATGTGGTAATAATTATCCGTACCTCTGCTTTTTGCGAGGTTCAAAAATTCTGCTAATTCTTCTTTTTCCATATACTTCGGTGTTTCATCTTCCTCATCTTCTAGATCAGCTGGTACTCTAGTGTAATCAGTGGGATTGGTTTTGATTACTCCGTCTTGAATTGCCTTACGAAAAATCATACGAGCTGTTCCGTGTATGCCTTTGACAGTGTTAGTGGCCATAGACTCTTTCATTTTTAATAAAACATCCTGGTATTGATTACGTGTTATTTTTCCAATAATAATCGAATTGAAATGGAGTAACAGAGAGTCTACCTGGTAAGTACGTTGTCTAACCGAGCTTAATTTCGGTTTTTTAGAAATCACACCTGCTGAATACCACCTTAGCCATTGATTGGAGTACTCGCCAAAAGAAATTTTTGAATCCTTCACAAACGTTCCGTCAGCTATTTCAATTTCAAGTTTAGACGCTGCAAGGTCAGCGTCTGATTTACGTTTAAAACCACCTTTTGTTATTTGATCTCTTTCATTTGTAACCGGGTCTTTAGGTCCTTCGACAGTATAAGACCACGTTTTACCTCTTTTCCTTATATAAGCCATAATTTCACCAACTTTCAGAATATATGTTCGTATTAATGTCTACAGAAAACCGTCTTGCGACGGGGAAACGCAAGATTAGAACTTTATGTTTGTATTTTTAAGATGTGCGACCTCTTGAGGGACACCACAAATTGCTGCAGCTTCATAGATTGTCTTACCTTCAAGCAGTAGGTTGTCCGGAATGAGTAACTCCACGGCAAATTGGTTTGCTTCTCGCTCGATTTTGTCAACAGAACGGAGTGTGTGTTTCGAAAGAAACGGTACATTTTCTTTTGGGTGTAGAATGCGGTGCCCTAACTCGTGCGCGATTACATATCTGATCATTGTTTCACATAAGTCTTGGTGTACGTGAATAAACGGAATCCGTAAATAGATTTGGAAGAAGCCCAACATTCCGATCAAGTTTCGATATTCTATGTTTATTCCCATGTATTGGGCAATTTTTATCGGGTCATTAGTTCCGTATTTCCGGATAAGCCGTTCCACAACTTTCTTTATCTCCACAGGCGACCTCCTACGACTTCACTCGTTGCGATACTTTTTAGGGGTGAATTTCTTTTTAGCCATTTGTTTTGCCATTCGCATCGTCTGCTCCAATTGAATACGAAGCATTTCTTTTGCGTCTTCATCATATTCCGTTTCTTCGCCATAAAACGCTAATGCGTGATTACTATCTAAGTTGCTCATGATACGCTCTAAATCTTTGGCAATATCACGATCATCCTTTTCTGTAAGTGCGTAGTATGGCTTTTGTGCTTCTTTCCTATCGGCGCGTCCAAGCAGGTAGTCAACAGATTCATTAAAGTAATCTGCCACTTTAACAAGGTTATTTCCTTTAGGGGTATTTTTGTTCCATGAATATAAAGTGTTTTTACCTAGTCCGATTTTTTCTTCCAGGGTATTTACCGAAATCCCTCGTTCATCGCAAAGTAATTTCAATCTTTCAAATGCCGTCATATTAATGATTCCCTTCATTTGCAAACCATAGTTAAAACTAAATCTAAAAATCAGTTGACTTTTAAAACTAGTTTTAATATACTGTGGTTAAGCTAATTCGTTGGCTAAAAAAAGACAATAAAAATATGACCTATCTAAATACATTTTTAACGTTGGGGAACGGACAGAATGTAATATTTACAGGCTTTTTGAAGTCTTATTTAGCTATGTCTATATATTAAATCTAGTTTTAATTATTGTCAATGATTTGTTAACGAATTAGCTAATGATATAATTCGACAAAATTAAAGGAGGGTTGGTATGAACGAAAATCTAGGTGCGCAAGTTAGGTCGGAACTTTTCAAACGAAAGATGAAACAAAAAGAATTAGCTAACATGCTTGGCATCTCAGATGTTTATCTATCTGACATCATACGTGGTCGAAAAGATGGTCCGAAAGCTCAAGAGCACATCAAACACATTTGTAAGATTCTAGGGATTTAGTTTGTTTATCGTATAAGAAAGCGAGGGCTTGATATGGAGCTTCCAAAAATTTTAACAGCTCAAAACATTGCTGATTATTTGCAAATTGGAAGAAAACGAGTTTATGAGCTTATGCAACTTTCTCCTAATCATGGAGGGATACCTACTTTTAATGTAGGTAAGTCAAGACGAGTAGAACTACTTGATTTCGAAACGTGGTTGAGCCAACGAAAGAGATAACTTAATGAAAGAGAGGTAATCAAATGAATCAATTAACGGTACTAAATCAAAACGGGCAGTTGTTAGTGGAAAGTCGTGAGGTTGCAGAAATGATTGGCAAGCAACACGCGCACTTAATGAGAGATATTAGCGGATACCTAGATATTTTAGGTGAATCCAATTATGGATTGGCTAACTTCTTCATTACTCATTCTTATAGTGATGCACAAGGTAAAGATCGACCGTGTTTCCTACTTACTAAAAAAGGATGCGACATGGTAGCAAACAAAATGACTGGTGAAAAGGGAGTGTTATTCACAGCTGCATACGTCACTCAGTTTGAGCAGATGGAGCAAGTGTTGAAAGATCCATATGCTAACTTGAGTCAAGAGCTTAAAGCAGTCTTTGTTATGGATACGAAGGTTCAACGATTAGAAACTCGCATTGAAGAGATCGACAATAAAGTCGAAACTCAAATCACTCTTACATTAGGTGAGCAACGCAGAATACAAAAAGCAGTTAGCGCAAGAGTTTATACCTTGGAAGATGATGCAGGAGAACGACCTCGCTTATTTAGGGAGTTACATCGTGAGATAAAAGACCGCTGGGGCGTACCGAGCTACCGTGATCTACTGCATAAAGATCATCCGTCAGTTATTAAGTACATTGATGCGTGGTATCCACGTAAAGTGAGCTAGAGGGGGAGTTTTTGTGGGAAGAACAGTGCGTGAGTTAATCAATGATCTAACTTATTATCCAATGGATGCAGAAGTAAAAGTAACAATCAACAACAAGGGCAGTCTCGAAATTCTAGATGTGGTCAAATATTCATTTGAAGATTCAGTGTTACTTGAAGTTGATCAAAAAGAAACCGCCACTAGCCAAGTGACGGAATCAAATGAAAAAGTAATTACAGTTTCAAAAGGTGAAGTTTGCAGAATAGATTGTGGTACTTATGGAATGAACGTTGAAGGATCTGCAAAAATCATTGTCATTACTGATTAGGAGAATATGTTTTCTCTAATGTACTTCCATTCATTATCAGCCAGCCAACCTTGGTAATTGTTCATCGCTTCAATGATTATAAGTCTATCGTTGGGATCAAGATAAGGTTTTATTTTTTCTTGAATTTGATTAGGTGTCAGATTGGATTTTATCAAGTATGAAGATTTCCAATAAGTGCACCAAGCGATGGAACTGGATTTAATTGCTTCAATTACTTTTTCGTACTTCTGACCAGGACTATTTAAATCATAAGTAATCATATACGCTGCCATATTTATACCTCCTTCCTTTTGATATTGGTTAGTCTAGACAACTTCCATATTATCAGATAAAAAGGAAATATTCGACAGAAAGTGAGTTTTTATATGGACGACTGGTCTGTAAAAGTAATGCTAGCCTGTGACGCTGACTATCGTAATCAATTGTTGGACAAGCGTAATCGGACAGGCAGCGTTAAAGCTAATCATGAGTTGCAGGTGTATCACATTATGTTACGTATCTCTGTAGCGGAGATACAAGAAATTTATCATATGAAGGGAGGGTAATCGATGACCATGGAGCAAATGGCAGCTGATTGTGGCAATGAACAATATCGAGCTTGAAAATGGATGGATTTAGACAATCCTTATTATTTTTTTGCCAAAATTGCTAGAAAGGGGTGAGAAATTTGAAAGTTACTGGTCAAGTATGGATGGCATTAACTCGTGATGAGCGCATGATCTGCTTAGAGTTTGCATGTTGGGAAAGCCGTAAGCGCATGAAAAAAGCCGCTTGCTGATGCAGCGACTTAGGGGCGTAAAGGGGTAGGAGCCTTTACAACCAAACGACTTATAAAATTTGAAGTCAGTTTAACACTGACATAAGGAGATTGTCAAATATGCATATTAAATCACTTTCAATAAAAAACTGGTTGGGGATCACTGAATTAGTGAAAGACCTGCATAAAGTTAACCATATCAGCGGAGATAGCGGCGCAGGTAAGACATCTATCATTGAAGCTTTGGAAAAGGCTTTTACGAATAGGGATCGTCGTACCGAGGTTATTTCACATGGTGCTAGTGAAGCCGAGATTCTAGTGCAAATGGATGATGGATTGCAGATTGAGCGGAGAATACGCACTGAGAAATCTCCATACCTAAAGGTTAAGCATGATTCAAAAGGCGTAGCGAGTACGGAGGGGTTTCTAAAATCACTAATTAATGGTGATATATTCCGTCCGATTGAATTCGTAGGGAAGACAGCTAAAGAACAAACTGAAATCATCCTTAACATGCTGCCGATTGGTTGGGCGGTTGATGATATTAAATCTTGGTTTGGTGAAGTGCCAGAAGCGAATTATCAGTTGCACATTTTACAAATTCTTAAGCAGATTGAGGATGCATACTATTCAGAACGAACAACAGTTAATACAGCTATCAACTTAATCAATTCCAACATCGAAGGAATCAAACGTGAATTACCTCCAAATTATGATGGAAATGAATGGCGTGCCGTTAACTTGCAGGAACAATACAATAAGTTATCAGAGGCTGAATCAGCCAACAAGCGATTAATTGAAGCGCAGTCATTAATAGACGGATTGGCATTGCGGTTTGAAGATATTAAGCAACGTTCTGCTAATGCTAAGGAAGAGAAGCGTTTAAGTTTTAACAGGCAGCGAGATTCATATTCCGAGTCTATTAAGCGATTAGAGAACAAGGTAGAGCAAGAGCAAGTGAGTGTGACTGATGCAGATCAACGTATTTTGGATTCTTCTATTAGATTGGATAACGAACTGGAACAAGCTATTGAGCGAATGAAATTGCAATACCAAATGAAAAAGCAATCAATTCGTGAGGATATTCAAATCGAAGTTGAACAATCTCGAGTGTTCATTGCGGAGTACAAGGAACAAATCGTGGAGAAACGTTCTTCGCTGTCAAGCATTGATGCGTTAGAGAAAAGTGAACTTGAACGAATTAAAGAGCATGAGGATAGCCTTATAGCAGCCGAGCAAGCTAAGTCTGGTGATGCACATCATATCGTGGATACAAACGAATTGATCGATGTTGCACCACTGAAAATTGTTGCGGATCGTGCAGCGAGCATGAAGGAATATTTACATGAATGGGAACGAATGAACCGAATGATTCGTGATGACTTAGCGCCAAAAGAGGAACGTTCATCAGCTCTTACAGAGAAAATTCAAAAGGCTCGCGATTTGCCTAAGCAATTACTCATGACCGCTGCACTACCAGTAGAAGACTTATCGGTTGATTCACAGGGACGTATTCGCATAAATGGAACTCTTATCGATGGATTGTCCGAAGGTGAAGCTTGGGAATTTGCCTTTAAGCTTGCGAAGGCTCAAAGCGGTGAACTAAAGGTTATCTGTTTAGATGGATGGCAGAACTTAGGTAGTAGACAACGTGAGATTATTGAAGCAGCTAAGTATGACGATTATCAATATTTCTTGCTTGAAACAGTCGAGGGACAAGCATTGAAAATTGAATCGATGGAGGGGTAACAATGCCAAATGAAACGCTAACGCTGAAATCATTAGAAATGTTATTTGAAGCAAAACATGACGCATTGCCGACTGGGTTTAATAAAATTCGTTATCTGCAAAACAGCAAGGCGTACCTTGCGGAAATTGAGGATATCAATAATTACAAAGCAGAAGACATTGCACAGCAATTATTCAAGGGGGCCGTTCTCGGCCTCGACTTTCTAAATAAAGAGTGCCACGTCATTTTTGATAAAGGAAAAGTGGGTTTTCAAACGGATTATAAAGGCGAAATGAAACTCGCTAAAAAACATAGTGTCAGACCTTTGTTGGACATTTTCGCTAAAATTGTGCGCGCGGGGGATGAATTCCGCGAATTAGTTGACGAAGGTAAACCGAAAGTACATTTCAACCCATTACCATTTAACAACAGTGAAATTGTCGGAAGCTTTGCGGTAGCCCTATTTGCTGACGGTGGGATGATATATGAAACAATGTCGGCTGAGGAAATAGAGTTGGTACGCAAACATTACGGTAAAAAGCGCGATAACGATACCTGGGATAAGAGTAAAGGGGAACTTTCCAAACGTACGGTATTACGGCGGTTATGCAAGATGATTGATATTGATTTTGATGCAGAGCAAAGGCTTGCGTTTGAAGATGGCAGTGAATTTGAATTCAACAAGGAACCACGACCAGTTCAAGTTAACCCTCTTAATGAAAGTGAAAGTGAGGTTATCACAAATGAAGCTAACGAAGGATAACTACTTTAGTTTGGATGCTAACCGTCACTATATGTCGGTTTCACAGTTCAAAGGGTTCCTACCTGCGTTCGGTGGTTGCGAAAGCAAGGCAATGGCAGAACTTGCAGGTGAGTATGAACGACCAAGCGTTACAGCTTTTATGGAAGGTCACTTTGTTCATGCGTGGAATGAGGGTACTCTCGATGAATTCAAGGCTAACAATCCTGATTTATATGCTAGTACAGGAAAAAATAAAGGTCAGCTTAAATCGAATTTTCAACATTGCAATTTGATGATAGATGTACTTGAAAAAGATCCATTTGTTACTAAAGCGTTAGCCGGGCAAAAAGAGGTTATATTAACCGCTGATATGTTTGGGATACCGTGGAAAGTGATGCTAGATAGTTACCAACCTGCTGTCGGAGTATTCGCAGACCTTAAGTGTATGAGGGATATGGACGGCAAGCATTGGAACAAAGAGGCTCAGTGCTATGAAAACTTCATTGAACATTACGGATACGACATACAAATATCGGTATATGCAGAAATCGAGCGTAGGGCTATCAATCGAGAGAATTGGCTAATTCCCAATATGGTCATCGTTACGAAGCAAGATCCACCAGATCACGATGTACTTTGGTTTGATTATGAATTGATCGAGCAAAAACTATTATTTGTCCGCAATCATATTGATAGAGTTATAGCGGTTAAAACTGGTAAAGAGCAGCCGATCCGCTGTGAGACATGCGATTACTGCAGGTCTACAAAGCTATTACGCGGCGCAAAGCATTACGGTGAATTGGCGGTGTATTAATATGGCCCGTATTGTTACAGACCTATCAACATCGTTTAATCCAATATCCAAAGAGCAACAATTACACAACGTACGTATCAAGCATACACAGCGTCAAATGGGTGATATTAGCGCCAAGGTGGACAAGCAACTAAAAGCAAGATCAAAGGGAGTATGTGAGGTCAAAGTCAAATGTAAGGGCGCACAGGCTATACAGAGAGCGCATACACAAGGCAGACGGACAATTCCCCATAAGACCACTATGGACGATCTATTTCATGCCTGCCTAGCTTGTCACAATTGGTTAGACCAAACACCAGAAGGTATTAGATTCAATCGTAAAGCACGTGAGATTGGTACCTCTAACTATCTTAAGGGCGTAGGTAGATGATTAATAAGCCGTTAGCTCAGACTTACATTTCCGAACGGATTTGGAACTTATATCATTCTGATCAAGAAGCATTCAAGCGTGAGGTAAATAATTACCTTGCGCTTGGATATAAGGGATTTACACCAGTTAAGGTTAACTATGAAAAACGCATTATATGGCTACGTGATGATAGATGACAGGAGGCGCATGATTGAAATGGCTACATTTAGAATGGTTCATGCGGAATTTTGGAGCGATCCGAGAGTCATTGAAGAAATGACCCCAGAGGACAAATATTTCTTTTTGTATCTTTTAACTAATCCGAATACAACACAAATCGGTATATATCAAATTACAAAAAAACAAATATCGTTTGACACTGGATATTCCCAAGAAAGTGTTTCTGCACTAATTGATAGATTCGAAAAACATCATAAAATTATTGTTTACAATACCCAAACAAGGGAGTTGGCAATCAAAAATTGGGGTAAGTATAACCTCAATCGTGGTGGAAAACCTATGTTGGATTGTGTGACATCAGAGTTAAAAAGGGTAAATGACATTTCACTAGTATTTTATGTTGGTGAAAACATAGAACACAGTGGTATCAAAGCTTTGTACGATACGTACCACGATACGTCAACGATAAGTGGGCAAGAAGAAGAAAAAGAAGAAGAAAAA
>DXHF01000311.1 GCA_019113605.1 Candidatus Paenibacillus intestinavium | reverse complement strand
ATAATAAGCGGTATCCGTTTCTCTTCACACTTTTGCTGCAGCGTAGCACGCAGCCCACGATTGGCCGCCACACCACCGCATAGTACAACTTGCTTCACTTCATATTGCTTTGCTGCTCGTAGCGCTTTCGTTACAACAACATCTATAACTGATTCTTGGAAGCCGCGCGCTAATGCTGCTTCATTCAATTCCAAGCCTTTCATACGATGCTGATTGATTTGCGATAGTACGGCTGACTTCAAACCACTAAAACTGAAATCATAGCTTTCCTTCTCAAGCCAAGCTCTCGGCATCGCAATCACTTCATCTGCTTGATGTGCTAGTCGATCGATATAAGGCCCCCCTGGATATGGAAGCTTTAATGAACGAGCGACTTTATCATAGGCTTCTCCTACTGCGTCATCACGCGTTCGACCAATAATAATGAATTTACCCTCTTCAGGAAGAAGAACTAACTCCGTGTGACCACCTGATACGACAATCGCCAACGAAGGAAATTGCAAATCATGCTCTAGTTGACTTGCATAAATATGCCCCGCAATATGATGTGTCGCAATAAGTGGAATCCCTAGCGACAAGGCTAAGCTTTTCGCTGCTACATTTCCAACTAATAGTGCTCCAACTAAGCCTGGTCCTTCGGTTACAGCAATTGCATGCAAATCTGTCGCTTCATAGCCTGATTGTTCTACTGCTTGCTCAATAATGCGTGTAATACTTTCAACATGCTTACGGGAGGCTATTTCAGGAACAACCCCGCCGAATCGTTCATGAATATCAATCTGACTAGAGACAATATTAGAACATATAACTTTGCCGCCTTTAATAACAGCAGCACTTGTCTCATCACAGCTTGTTTCTATGGCCAAAATTAGTTCATCGTTCAAGTTTATTCACTCCATTCATTGACTGCTGCAATTGTGCCCACATAATAAGTGCATCTTCGTTGTTATCTGAATAATATTGTGGACGAACACCAGCATCCTCGAAGCCAAATTTACGATAGAGCGATTGTGCCCGCATATTACTTACTCTAACTTCCAGCGTCATCTTTTCCGCACCTAGAAATTGTGCAGTACGCTGAATTTCATAAATTAATTTCTTACCGAGACCAAGCCCACGATAAGGTGTAAGGATCGCAATATTCGTAATATGCGCTTCATCAATAATAATCCACATGCCCGCGTAGCCAATAATCTCGTTCCTATATTCCATCACCATATATTGTGCAAATAAATTATTCATTAGTTCATTACGAAAAGCCTCTTCAGTCCATGGTGTTTCAAAAGCATCTAGCTCAATTTGTACAATGAAAGGAATATCGTCAAGCGTCATTTTTCGAAAAATAAGCTCATTTTCTATAATGTTCATGCTCGCCCCTCTTCCCGCTCCTTAGCATTTTGCTTCACTTCTGCCTCTGTCAGTTGAGCGTAATTAGGTACAAGATCATGAACGACCGTAAGCTCCGCTTCCGTCATTTCTAACAGCTTCGCTGCTCCTAACTGCGCAATAGCTTCGCCGTACATTGCAGTAGATAAGCTGCGTACTGTCAGCGACTGTTGATTGGCAATGATCGTCAATCGTTCTATCGCTTCCTCATGAAGCTGCGCATCGCCAACAAACCACAGCTCTGTCACATCTTCTTGCGCATAGTGTAGAAGCTGCTCTTGTAATAATTGACACCAATCATTCATTAATACAATGTGATCGTTATGCAGACGGTCCCACTTACCTGCGCTATCGGCTTGAAAAGCAGCCGTATATACTTGTCCTCTACGAGCATCCATCAGCGGGATAATGACAGCTTTATCATGCTGTAATCGCTCTTGCCCTTGCTCCTCTACTTGAAGCAACGCGCCATAAGCTAAAGCTTCCAAGCTGGATACACCAATAACCGGCTTCCCCGTACTCCATGCCAATGTCTTTGCTGCAGTGACCGCAATACGAACTCCTGTATAGGAGCCAGGTCCAATTCCCGTAACAAACGCAGTAATATCGCGAACCGACATGCTCGCCTCCTTCAGCATGCTCTCGATATTAGTCATAATATGAAGAGAATGGTTACGTTCTGCCTCAGTCTGAACTTCCGCTATTACTTTCCCCTGCTGCAATATAGCACCTGCCATCGTTGCAGTTGAAGTGTCAATCGCTAGCAGCGTATGCTGTTTCGTCATTGTGATGTGCTCCCATCTATCAATTTCTCTAAACAGCCAACATAACGTTCGCCGTATGCTTTTATTGTAATTAAACGCTGCTCATCATCGACATATTCAATGAATAACGATAAATAGTGCGGCGGCATAATGTCAGTAATAAGACTAGCCCATTCTATGACCGTTACACCTTGACCATAGAAATAATCGTCCAACCCTAATTCATCAGCTTCCTCTATCGAAAGTCGATATACATCCATATGATAGAACGGTAAGTCTCTACCTTCATATTCCTTAATAATAGTAAATGTAGGACTACTTACAATTCCTTGCACCCCTAACTCAGCTGCGAAAGCTTTGCTAAAGGTTGTTTTGCCAGCACCTAGATCACCATCTAGCGCAATAACCATGCCATCCCAAGCTAGTTCTGCTAATGTCCTTGCCAGATGCTCTGTTTGCTGCTGTGATGTCATATTCAGTTCCCATTGCTTTATCTCATTATTCATTATCGATCACCATTCATTTATGTAAAATGATTATATCCTCTATTCATTATTTGGTTCCGTTTCTGCAATTGAAGCCCATCGTTCCAGCTATCCATCCATACTTCACCATTTCCAGCTATTACTTCTCCAACGGCATAGAGTTGTAGTTGTTGCTCTCGAAAGCTTGCCTCAATGCTCGCAAACTGTTCTCGACTAGCGGTACCAACTAGAATATAGTCTTCCCCACCATAGAGAACCCAATCAAACATCGATTGACCACTTTTCCCAGCATATTGAGACATAGAATCCGATAGTGGTATCTGATTCTCGTCAATAACGATATCTACATGAGAAGCTTTCGCAATTTCCGAAAGTTCACTTATTAAGCCATCGCTAATATCGTTTAACGCATGACATGCATTTGAGGTACTCAATAATCTTCCTGCCTGTAAATGTGGCTCCGGCTGCTGATGCGCGCGAATTAACGAATCTACGAGGGCTACTGGATACTGACTCGTGTTAGCATGCTGTAGTAAGTGCAAGCCAGCAGCAGATTGTCCTGGCACACCAGTCACAAATACGATGTCTCCTACACTAGCTCCGCTACGCAAAATAGCTTTACCTTGCTCTACCATGCCAATAACAGTAATCGTGAGGACAAGGCTATGGGGTGATGACGTTGTATCTCCTCCAACTATTGCAACCTTATATCTGTTCGCACAATCATATATTCCATTGTATATTCGCATGACGTGATCCGCTGAATAATGATCGGGTATACTTATCGCAATTAGTGCATGTAAAGGAATTCCACCCATTGCAGCAATATCGGATAAATTCGCAGCTAATGCCTTATAACCAATATGCTCAAAATCGGTCGTCTCGCTTGAGAAATGTATATCTTCAACCATTGTATCTACCGTGTATAGCGATTCATATTGACTTTGATCCCGATGGACCTCATATGGCAAAGCTACAACTGCCGCATCGTCGCCAATATCTACTTTCACACCTAAGCTTACCTTGAGGGCTTGCTCTTGCCGCTTGGCATTCCAATATTGAATTCGAGAAAACTCATCCACAAGCTTCCACTCCTACTTCACTAGTCATCGAATCGGTTACTCCCCAACCTATTTTTCATTTTACCTTAATCATCGCTACTTTCAAATACTACTAAAGGTCGTTCAAAACAGCAAAATAGGTCATACGAAACTTCGAATGACCTAATCCTATAGCTACCATATTTATAATTCCTTAACAATCGTAATATGAAGCTCATTTTTCAAATCTAATTGATAAGGTGTTGTAGGCGTGGAGCCATCGGCTTCTTTCAATACTCTTACCGTTGGACGATGCAGAGCTAATTCGCTATTATGGACAACGACAACTGTTTGACCAGTGTTAAGGAGCAGCATCGTCGCAATCGGGTAGATTGATATATGACTACAAAATAATTTAATTAATTCATGATCAAAGTACGTTCCTCCTGCAGCAAATAGAAACTCTATCGCTTCACTCGTTGTGTAGCGTTTTCGATGTGGACGCGGAGAGATTAAAGCATCATACATATCAGCTAACCCGACTATTTGGGCATAAATATGTGTTTCATCGCCCCTCAATTGTCTTGGATAACCTGAGCCATTGAATCGTTCATGATGCTGCAACGCACAATGTGCTGATACTAACGATACATCATGATACTTACGTAAAATTTCAAATCCTTCACGAGGGTGCGTCTCCAGTAATTCGCGTTCTGCTTTAGTAAGATCTCCTGTTTGCTTCATTACCTTTTCAGGCATCTTTGTCATACCGATATCAAACAATAATGCTCCAACACCTAATTCCTATAATTGGTTGCGATTGAATCCTTTCGCAAGTCCGATAATTCCTGAAAGTATTGCAACATTAACCGAATGCTGAAAAAGATAGGAATCTGCCGAATGTATGCTGCTCAAATTTACAATGATATTGGGACGAGATGACAGATCGGACATAATACTTCCAAAAACATCTCTAAAGTTCTTTCCTATATTAGGAGCAATGATTCTCCCTTTACTTAGTTCATTATCTTTGAACGCATTCATCGTCTTAAACACTTCATTAACTGCGACAGCACGTGTAGCCTCTGTTATCGGTTCATCAGGGATAATATCTTCAGTAAGTTTATCTTCAATATATAAATAATCGATGCCCATATTACGAAGTCTATTAATGTAACGAACTGTAAGTTCAACACCTGCTCCAAGCAATACATTCCCGTTCTCTTGGGTAATAGTTCTTGCAATAATATCGCCTGCACTCACTAAATCTATGTGCAATCTTTTCATTACAACTTCCCTGCTTTCTTCTCTGCCTAGTAATATCTATAGGTCGTTACACGTGTTGTATAACGACCTAATCTCTAGATAGCAAAACTACGATTGACAATCAGATTTCGCCCTTTGTATTTCGCTTCATATAATGCAGTATCGGCTAAACTCATGATCTCATGTAATAGAACTTTAGAATCAGTAATGTGAAATTGGTCATAATCTTCAATCGTTACAACCCCTACACTGATCGTTACTGAAATCTCATCCTTTACTTCCTCAATCCATATTCGATTATATTCAATTTCATTTTTGATATCCTCAGCTTTTTGTTGCGCCTCTGCCCTAGATAACTGCGGTAAATATACAATAAATTCTTCGCCACCATATCTAGCTAATATATCATGTTTGCGCAATACTTCACTCACCTTACGTGCTGTTTGAACGAGAACAATATCGCCATTCAAATGACCATAGGCATCATTAATAAGCTTAAAATAATCGATATCGATAATAATAATAGTAAATGGTACTCTATTCGTAATATTACGTGGTAGCTCATACTCTAAAAACTGCATAAGATACCTTCGATTATAACATTCCGTTAGCACATCTGTAACTGCAATCTTTTCCAACTTCTTATTCGCTTCATATAATTTTTCTTGAGTCTTAATTAATTCAGAATTTCGCTGCTGTAACAATATATTTTGTTTCTTCGTACTTTCCGCTAATTGCTTAATTTCCGTCACTTCTTGCATCGTGAACATATAGCCCATTAACTTCGATCTTTGATTCAATATCGGCGTGGACTGAACTTGTAAATGACTCTCTTTAGGCATTCTCGTATAGACTTCAAATTCAAGCTTATAATAAGGATCATGTTGTCGAATAATAAATTGTTTCTCGATCTTACCCCAATCCGTATCAGGAATATGTTCTTGAATACGTCTAATATCGAAAAAGTTACCGATTTGCAATGGAATTATCGCCTGCACTTGTTGGTTCATCTCAACAATAAAATTATCTCGATCTAATACAAGAATACCGACCGACATCGTATTCATAACATCACGATGTGCTAGATTAATAATATCCATTACATTGATTCGATTCAATTTAAAAGTCATATAGGCGGCAGCACACATCATGCCAACTGATAAAATAGGGAAGTATAAACTGAACCATGAAATATTAATAATATTAACGATAAGATCAATGACACCGAAAATAAACATAAGTCCAATTCCAGTAATTGCGAATTTACTTAGTTTACGAGTTACACTTCGCTGTCCCGACTTACTATAAGACCATGCTAACATACATAATGAGGCGATAACATAAATAAACAGTTGTCCAATGGCCAAACTGAATAGTATACCGTATGTAGATAATTTTTCAGAACCACTAACTTGATATACCGTTATGAAGAGATCATTCGGATTAATTAATATAAATATAGTAGCAATTACGCAAGGGAGCGATAATAATTTAAAGGTGAAGGTTTTAATGAAGGAGCTTTTATTCGTAATATACAATGTCAATACCAATGAACATAAACCTGTTAGCGATAATGCTGCATAAGACGCTTGTAAGTACCAAAATTTATATGGTAAATATGAGGTCGTATCAGCAGCAAATTGCAAAAATGCCCAATGCATAAATGCAAGATGCAACGCTAAATACACCCGATGAAGTATTGACATTGATTTAGTAAAAATAAGAAAAACTAGCAAGGCTAATAGGACTAGAAAAACACCTAAATCGATTAACATCGTGATTCCCATCAATTTCACCCACTTATGTATCCAACTTATTCCACTATATCAAACTATTTATAAAACTACAATTACAATAACAGTATACTGCATGAACACAAGAGACTTTAGACTAGTTTTTTGACGGTAAATGAGACTTAAGAACTCCTTCTAGCGTGTGCTGAGCAGCAATAAATTGTTTGAATTGAACGTATTCATCCCATTTTTGTTCATTAAAAGTTAAAACTTCCGGTCTAACCGCACGAATTAATAAATTTTTCGGAGTATGCTCCGGATCGATAAATTCTAGCATCTGCACGCGATAACCAATACTTTCAAGCAACTGACCACGAATCGCATCCGTCGCTAAACTCGCAAAACGCTCCTTCAACAATCCTTGACTGAGTAATGGGGTAAGAATATCATTACTCACTTGTGGAAATAATTCATGCTGACAACATGGTACAGACATAATAACCGATGCACCCCAATTGACGGCTTTGCCGATCGCTGCATCAGTTGCCGTATCACAAGCATGAAGCGTTACGACCATATCCACTTCCGATAAGCCTTCATACTGGGCAATATCACCTACCAAAAATGATAAAGATTTATAATCTAACCTTTCTGCAAGGTCATTACATAATTGAATAACATCACTCTTCAGATCAAGACCAATAATTTCAATATTACGTTGCTGCTGGACCGTTAAATAATGATACAAGGCAAACGTTAAGTAAGATTTCCCACAGCCAAAATCTACAATCTTCAACGTACGATCAGTTGGTAAATATTCAAGAACATCTTCAACCATTTCTAGAAATCGATTAATTTGACGGAACTTATCTTGCTTCTTCGCATGAACTCGGCCCTCTGCCGTCATAATTCCTAGTTCAACGAGAAACGTAATTGGCGTTCCTTCTTCAAGCACACGACGCTTTTGGCGATTATGCGGCTTTATAGTCTGCTCAGGAACTTGCTCCTCATTATGTTTTCTTTTAATAGAAAGCTGACCTTTTTTATTACTAAGAATATAAAGCTGCGTAGATTTCTCTTTAATAAGAATTTGCTTAAACTTTTCTTGAATAAGAGAAATTAACGTTTCGATCGCTTCCGCTGCAGCTATATTTTGATGCAACACCTTATTAGTATAGTATGATTCAAACTGATAAAATAAACCTTCTTTTAATTGAATTGGGCGCATTACAACTTTATTAGCAATTTGTTCGCCCTTTATTTTCGGAGAGCTAAAAATCGCTTGATATAGCGTACCTGCTAGTAACGATGGCTGAAGCTCCTTATGCAATTCCATTAGCTGATTATCTACGTTCACGTGTTATATATCCCCTTTTCAAATAAGTGCTGCTGTTAATGTTCATTTACGAATTGTTGAATGATTGTTGCAAGTTGTACTGGCGTCTCTAGCATACCCATATGTCCCGACTCCTCAATGATATGGCAGTGGGTAATCTGATTACTCCCAGCAAACGTACTCTCAGAATTAATCACTTTATCTTTGCCACCTGATACTAGCAGCACTGGCATTGAAGCATTGTTAATTATTGTCGTCCGGTCTATCCGTTGCTGCATCCCTCTCGCATAGCTAATAACAGCGTGAGAAGACGCTAATGTACCTATCTGCTGCGCGTAGTCTAACAACTCTGTTTGTCGCTCAGGCGCTGCAAATAACTTAACAACTAGGTCTGATACAAAGCTTACTACACCTTGTTGCTGGACTGTCGCAATAGCTTGATCGCGATTAGCTTTTGCCTGTTCACTATCTGGCAAAGCAGTGGAATGAAGTAAACCGAACGAGCGAAGATAACCCGGATTACGTTGGGCAATAGCTAAAGTAATATAACCACCAAGTGAATGTCCTAATATATGCATATCAGCTATTCCGATATTAGTTAACCACTCATCGATCCAAGAGGCCGCAAGCTCCATCGTATAGATCGCTTCCGCACTAGCTGTAGAATGTCCATGGCCGATAAGATCAGGCACGAGAATCCGATATTGATCGCTTAACAGTGGTATAAGCTTCGAGAAATATGCGGAGCTACCACAATATCCATGCAGCAGAACTAAAGTTGGCTTATGCTCGGATGGTTGTGGCTCCGAATCGAAATATGCGATCGTTTCACCATTTAATAATGTATATGTTTTAGTAGCTAACGTTAATAACAAGTTTTGTTCGTCCATTATGCTATATCTCCTTATCTAATGCCCAAGTATCGATCACTGCTTGTCGTAATGTAGAAACCATGCCTAGTACTGTATACAGCGATGTATTTTGAATTTTCCAATAGGCTTTCGGTCCATTTTCATTAATAATTGCTGCAATACTATAATGCCCAACTGGAGGCAATCTTCTTCCTGTTGCTGCTCCTGGTTGAAGGGAACCTTCTCTAATAACAAAAGTACCGACTGTTTTCTCATTACCAAGACAAGCGTCGATAGCAATAATTAATTTATGTGATGGAAGCTGTTGTACGGCTTCCTCTACCTTATATGCATCACATGGCTTGGCTAATGTGCCGATTACATATGGGAATGCTAGTTGTTGTAATACGGTGCCCATAAGTGGTCCAAAAGCATCTCCAGTTGAGCGATCGGTACCAATACATACAAATACAACATCCTCTTTCCTTAAGCCTTTGCTCCGAATAGGCTGGAGATCCTTTAACACCTTAACATAGATATCCTGCTCTATGGCAATCGGCTCGGTCAAAAGTTGCTCCATCAATTGCTGCATAACACTTTCCTTTCTATTATAACTACTTTCATCTCACCGAAACCTGCACTATCGTGCGAAATAAGTACAAAAGTTACCTTGTTCGCTCCAATACTCGCGCTCCAGCGCGAAACTCATAACTATCTAATTGCAGAATTTACTTACTATCCTACCAGCGTCACCCACCAAAGTCTGTAACAACAATTT
>DXHF01000025.1 GCA_019113605.1 Candidatus Paenibacillus intestinavium | reverse complement strand
TCAATCTTCAAACTATCTACTTTACAATCTAGCAATTCATGTAAATTTTCTAGCATACAAATATCGTCGGAACTCATAATATGGGTGCCATATTCATCTTCGAAGATCGGATAACGTTCGTCTGGGCGATCATTTTCCATAAGATATAATCCGGCAGCTTTTTGAATATTAGCATATCTCTCTTGTTCACCATAATAGTCTGTATAACTTTGAATTAGTGATCTCTTGGAATGATACATTGCCGTCATACCATGAACTTGTACTTGAATTTGTAGCTTGCTTTTTTCTTTTGTATCTACCACTTGTTCCATATTCAACTCACGTGCTAGTACATAGCGTGATGTTCCCCGACGTGCCCAATATTCAGCGGTTGCATAATTCGTAGAGGTCATCTCAGCATTCCAATGAAGACTTACATTAGGTGCATACTCCTTAGCGGCTACAAGCACTGCAGGATCACCATAAACGATCGCGTCGACCTCATACTGTGCTAAAGTCGTCAAATAAGCTGGCAGCAGTTCTACCGCCTCGTTATCCAAAAGATTGTTCATCGAAACATAAAGCTTACCATTTTTCGCATGTGCGATAACAACAGCTTCTTTGATCATAGCTAGATCAAATTGACCTGCTAATCTACTACCAAACTTCGCTTCCCCTACGACTAGCGCAGTAGCTCCAGCATCTAACAATTGTGCACATTCTTCCAAACTAGCGGCTGTACACAACAATTCCGGATTATAAGACATAAACGCTCACCTCACCAAAGTAAACGGCTCATTACTGAGCCGTCGCCTTACTTTTTTCAATATTTTTCAAATGCTGATTATAAGTTTCAGCAAATAAATGTGACTGTGTTCCATCTTTTTTCGTTACATAATAATAGTAGTTATGCTCTTCTGGATATAATGCAGCCTTAATAGATTCTAAGCTTGGCGTAGCAATTGGTCCAGGCGGAATTCCATCAATAACATAAGTATTATAAGGGCTGTCTAGCTTCGTATCCTCAATTGATAATAATTCTTTTTGTTCACCTAAAGCGTATTGAATCGTTGCATCTATTTGTAAACGCATTGGTTTCTTCAATCGGTTATAAATAACACCAGCAACTGTAGCACGTTCACTATCCACAACAACTTCACGCTCAATTAATGAAGCTATCGTTAACATTTCATGCATCGATACCCCTAATTCATCTAGCTCATCGGACCAATTTTCTGGTAATGTAGCGAGCTTACGATCCTGCTCCTTCAACATACGAATAATAACGTCTTCTTCCGTACTGTCCTTGACAATTTCATACGTATCCGGGAAAAGATAACCTTCTAGTCGATTGATTAATTGAGTGGTTTCCTGTGGGATGGTAAGTACATTTTCTGCACCTGACCAACTACGAGACTCTTTCGTTAACGTAATAAACTTTTCTTTATCTACAAGTCCCTCACTTGCTAGCTTGTCCGCCATTTGCGCAATCGTGAACCCTTCTGGAATGGTAAATGTGACCGTTTCCTGGGCAATGACATCACCTGCATTTAGCTTTGCAATCACTTCTGCTTTATCCATACCAGGTGTTAATTCATACTTCCCTGCTTTGAAGTTATCACCCTCGTCTTTCAACACTAGGTAGTAACCAAAAATAAATCCATTTTTAATAATTCCATTTTCATCAAGAAGCTTAGCAACACTATTAGCAGAGCTGCCTTTAGGAATCGTTACTTCAAGAGACGTTCCAGACTTGGTCGGTTCAAGCTGATTCCATAAATAGAACAAGCCACCCGCTGCAACGAGCACCATAAAGAAAAGCAATGAGAAGCATACCCAGAAGGATACTACCCACTTCCTCGGCTTATTACGTCTTCGCTTAGGCTTCTTAGTCTTTACATCTGCTGATTTTTCCACATTCTCCAAAAGCTTAACACCTCAATATTTATCCGTTTCTCGGATATTAGATTATATTACATCCATTTGAATATCCACTTCCAATAAGATTCAAAATAATTACCTGTCAGTGCCAAGAAGATGCCATGAAGCTAGGAAACGAAGCACGGAGTGTACGTTATTGGTACACAAGTACTGCAGGCTTCCGATGAATGGCATATTCGATGTCGAATATACTTTAAACTCGGCTTCGCAATCACAGGTGATTATTTTGAATATCCTCTCGTCAAAAAGAGCGGTGATATGCCGCTCTCTTTGTATACACTATTTTCAATTAAGGTCGTTCATCACTAACAAATTGAAGATCATCGTATGCTTCAGAAACAGCTTCCCATTCCTCTTCATCAACGATGCTTTCTAATTCAACTTCTTCATTTTGTTTGTACACTCGAAGAAATTCAAACTCATCTTCAGCCTTCATTGCCTCTGTTTGTAACACTACATATGTAATGTCTCCCCAAACAAATTCTTGAGTAATGAAGAATGCCTCAACACTTCCATCATCTGTAACAAGTTCGATTTCAAGACCAAAATGATCTTTAAGTGTTTCTCCAACAATTGGAGCTGTATTTGGATGTTCAAAAGCCATTACAATTATTCCTCCAACTCACCAAGTAAAGTGTTGAATGTTTCTTCAACAATTGCCCATTCTTCTTCATCATCAATTGTAAACAATTGAAGATCGTCGCCTTCTTCTTCATAACGGAAAGCATAGACTTCGTCTTCTTCCTCATTTTCAGAAATAAGAGGAACAACCATCATATATTTTTTATCGGAATCATCTACTTCAAATTTCATAATGACTTCAAACTCTTCCTCGTTGCCATCTTCATCTGGAATATAGATAATTTCTGGTTCTTCATAGTTTTGCTCGTTATTTGTCATTTTTACCCTCACCTTTTCATTTAGAATCAAGATAATTTTGCAAAATAAGTGTAGCCGCTAACTTATCTACCACTTGTTTGCGCTTCTTCAGACTGATCTCAGCTTCTTTTAACGTTCTTTCTGCAGCAACTGTGGTCAATCTTTCATCCCAAAGGTGAACAGGTAATCCAAGCTTCTCCCCTATTTTCTGGGCAAATGCCTGACAAATCTCACCGCGTGGACCGATCGTACCGTTCATGTTCTTTGGAAGGCCAACCACGACCTCAGAAACCTCATTTTCCAGTGCAATTTCCACAAGTCTGTCGAGCTCTCCACCGTCTCGTCTTGTCTCAACTACGGTTAGTCCTTGTGCCGTCCATCGAAATGCATCACTTATCGCAACACCAATGCGACGATCACCATAATCCAAACCCATGACTCTCATATTTGTTCGGCCCCTCAATTACTCTTTCTTATGCAAGAGATAAAAGCGAACTAACTCTTCAATAAGCTCATCACGCTCTTTCTTGCCGATCATACTTCTAGCATTATTATGACGCGGGATGTAAGCCGGGTCTCCTGACAACAAATAGCCGACGATCTGGTTAATCGGATTATAGTCTTTCTCAAGTAAGGCATCATATACCTTAAGCAGAACATCTTCTGAGGAATCATCACCCTCAATTTTCACGTTAAACTTCATCGTCTGATCCATTGAATTCATCAGCTACACCCCCTAATACAGTTACCATATGAAATGGTTAGTTCTACTATATCACATTTGCTTGATTAACAACTAGTTCCTGTGCAAGTTTCAATGCATCATTAAGTTTTTCTACATCTTTACCGCCAGCTTGTGCCATATCAGGGCGACCGCCACCATTACCGCCACATAGCTGAGCTGCTTCTTTTATAATTTTCCCTGCATGGAACCCTTTTTTCACAAGATCTTGTGATACTGCTGCTGCCAAATTAACTTTATCTTCTGCTGCTGCACCAAGTACGATAACGCTAGTTGGTAGCTTCGTTTTTAATTCATCTACAATACTACGTAAAGATTCCATATTGGATGCATTTACTTTTGCAGTTAAAATAGAAACTTCTCCTACTCTAACAACTGCATCTAACAACGAACCCGCTTCAATATGACTTAGCTTATGCTGCAGAGATTCATTGTCGCGAATTAATTCCTTCACTTGACCATTTAATGCATCAATACGTTTTGGTACATCAGCTACATTACTTTTCAGTTGCGACGCAGCTTGTTTCAACAGATCAAGCTGAGATTCATAGTATAAATAAGCTTGTTTTCCAGTTACCGCTTCAATTCGACGTACACCAGAGCCGATACCACTTTCGCTTAATAGCTTGAACAGACCGATTTCTGATGTATTGTTAACATGACAGCCACCACATAGCTCGATAGAATATTGGCCCACTTGTACAACACGTACAACATCACCGTATTTCTCACCGAACAATGCCATAGCTCCCATTGCTTTTGCTTCGTCAATTTTCTTTTGCTCTATAACAACTGGTGTACCTAGCCATATTTGTTCATTTACTCTTCTTTCAATATCTACTAGCTCTTCAGCCGTAATAGAACCGAAATGCGAGAAGTCAAAGCGTAAACGTTCGCCTTCTACTAATGAACCTGCTTGATTAACATGCTCACCTAGCACTTCTTTCAATGCTTTGTGTAGTAAATGTGTAGCCGTATGGTTTTTCACAACATCTTCACGAACCGATTTGTTCACTTGAGCTGTTACGGCAGCATTCACTTTTGCTACACCTTCAACAACGATAGCATGGTGAAGCGTTTGACCATGAGGCGCTTTCGTCACATTCTCAACTTCGATAACGAAGCCTTCACCAGTAATTGTACCTCTGTCGCCAATTTGACCGCCACTTTCCGCATAGAAAGGAGTTTTATCAAGCAATAGCAATACTTGCGTACCAGCTACAGCTTCTTCTAGCAACAGTTCTTCGCCTACTAATGCTGTAATTGTGGATTTTACTACCAATTCAGTATAGCCAACAAATTCACTTTTAATCGTAAGATCAGCAAGCGGTCCACCTTGAATCTTCATAGAAGCAGTATCTTGACGAGCAGAACGAGCACGCTCACGCTGTGCCTGCATTGCTGCATCAAAGCCGTCGCGATCGACTGTCATCCCTTGCTCCATCGCAAAATCTTCTGTTAAGTCAAACGGGAAACCGTACGTATCATATAGCTTGAAAGCATCTTCACCATTAATGACCGTAATTTTACTAGCTTTAGCTTGATCAACAAGATTAGACAGTAATACTAATCCATCTGACAATGTTTCGTGGAAACGTTCTTCCTCTGTACGAATAACCTTCTCAATAAATTCGCGTTTCTCCACTACTTCTGGATAATAGACGCCCATTACATCACCAACGATACCTGTAAGACCATATAGGAATGGCTTATCTACTCCTAATGCTTTTCCGTAACGTACTGCACGGCGAAGCAAACGACGAATGATGTAACCGCGCCCTTCATTAGACGGCATAACGCCATCACCAACTGAAAATACAACGGTACGAACATGGTCAGCGATGACTTTCAGCGCAACATCTTGATCTTCAGATACTTTATAAGTCACTCCCGCAATTTCACAAGTGCGCTTAATAATCGGCATAAATAGGTCTGTATCAAAGTTAGAATCTACATCTTGCAGAATAGACGCTAGACGTTCTAGACCAGCACCTGTATCGATGTTTTTATTTGGAAGCGGAGTGTAGCTACCATCTT
>DXHF01000310.1 GCA_019113605.1 Candidatus Paenibacillus intestinavium | reverse complement strand
GATACCGATATGTATGCTTTATATAAGGATGGAGAGGCGATTGAGCTAACCCATCGTGAATTTGAGCTTGTTCATTATTTGGCAAAGCATTGTGGAAAGGTAATGACACGCGAACATTTATTACAGGCAGTATGGGGATTTGAATATTTCGGGGATGTGCGTACCGTTGATGTGACGGTTCGTCGTTTGCGTGAGAAAATCGAGAATGACCCCAGTCGTCCAGAATATATTTTAACTCGTCGTGGATTAGGCTATATGATGCGTAATCCAAAATTCGGGAGTTTATAATGAAGCTGAAACAGTATTTTCAAACGATTCAAGTAAAGCTTGTTATTATTTATTTATTACTTATTCTCGTAGCGATGCAATTGATAGGCGTCTACTTTATAAGTGCGGTAAAAACATCATTAGTCAATAACTTTACGAATAATTTGAAGGAACAAGCTGATATTCTTGCAAAATTTGCAGCTCCGAGTCTATCACCTAGTATAGATAATGATACGGATTCATCGGATAATACTTCGGAGGATTTGAATCTTGTTGTCCGTAACTTATTCAGTATTAGTGGGGCAGAAGTGCAAGTGCTTGATGCGAATGGTAAAATCGTCGCGACATCGCTGCAGCTTCATCAATCGTACATCGGGCAGAAAAACAAGTCGTTAGCGGTCAGCCGTGCTCTGCAAAATATTTCTGATAATGAAGAAGAATACATTGAGGAAGATGGCTCGCGTAAGAAGATGATCGCAGTGCCTGTTACTCATAACGATAAAATCGTCGGAGCAGTACATATCGTTGCTTCGATGACAGAAGTGTACGACACGATGAACCGTGTAAATCAAATCTTTTTCTCGGGTACTATTATTGCGCTTGGTTTGACAGGCGTGCTCGGTGTTGTGCTTGCGCATACGATTACGCATCCGATCCAAGGATTAACGCGCCAGGCTGAGCTTGTAGCAGAAGGGCATTTCGATATGAAAGCACCCGTACTTGGTAATGATGAGATTGCTCGTCTTAGTATGGCATTCAATGAGATGACGATTCGGTTAAAGGAAGCATTATCTTCGAACGAGGAAGAAAATGAAAAGCTAATATCCGTTCTTTCCAATATGAGTGATGGCGTATTAGCAGTGGATGAGAACAAACAGGTCATTATATGGAATAAACGTGCATTGGAATTGTTAGAGCTCGGTACATTGCAGGATAAAGGCTTACCAGAAGTATTAGAATTGAGCAAGGAGCAAGAACAGTTTCTACAGCAAGGACGTATGCAAAGTTTTATCATTCGAAGAGATAGTCCTGACTACGATACATCAACGGAAGAAGATAGTATTTTGAAAGTGACATTATCGCCAATTCATCGGCGGGATCGTGGGATTACTGGCGCAATTGCGGTACTACAAGATGTTACCGAGCAAGAGAAGCTTGAATTATCTCGCCGTCAATTTGTAGCCAATGTATCTCACGAGCTGCGAACACCACTAACAACGATTAAAAGCTACGCAGAAGCGTTGAATGATGGAGCATTAGAAGAACGTGAGCTGTCTGAACGATTTGTTGGTGTCATTAGTAATGAGACAGAGCGGATGATCCGTCTTGTTAGTGATCTATTACATTTGTCACGACTAGATTCGAATCAAGCGCCACTTCGTCGTCAACAAACGAATATTCAAGATATGTTAGATGAAGTAGCAGATCGCTTCTCGTTCCAATTACGTCAAAAACGGATTACGGTAACGGTTAAAGTAGGAAAAGGTGTTCGTAATATCTGGCTTGATCGTGATCAAATCGATCAAGTGCTCGATAATTTAATTTCCAATGCGGTGAAATATACGCTCGATGGTGGCAAGATTACATTAATTGCTATGAAATCAAGAGAGAATGCTTCCCTAGATATTAGTGTTCAAGATTCAGGGATTGGAATTCCTGCGAAGGATCTAACGAAAATTTTCGATCGTTTCTATCGTGTCGACAAGGCGAGATCCCGTAATATGGGCGGTACGGGCTTAGGATTATCCATTGCCCGGGAAATTGTGAAGAAGCATGGAGGCAAAATAGCGCTTGAATCTGAATTAAATGTAGGATCAAAGGTTACATTTAGTTTGCCCTTGCTACAGGAAGGAGGGAAATCCAAATGATGGAGCGATTTAAGTCCGCTTTATTAGTGTTTCTAGTTGTTTTAAGTTTACTTCAGACGTATTTACTTGCGTATCGCATGCCATGGCTTGGTACGACAACGAGAAGTGACCAAGATTATGTGAATACGGAGTTAATCGGTAAGGTAAGTAATGTAGAGAGCGTGATATATCCGGAGGAATTAATACTTCATCTTGGTGAGGACAAGCACACAATTGTTTATCCTAATACACAATTCTACGATCTGATCGTTCGTCAACGTCTTGCTAATCGTGAATTAAAAGGTCTGCAATTGGTTGCTAACAAGGCAACGGATTGGACGCAGTTAAAGCGAGATCATCAAGGTATTGAGCTATCATTTCGCAATGGTATTTCCTTTGATCTATTGAAGAAGCTATTGAAGATTGAGGCAGATGCGCTTCATGCGGCAACGCAAATTGATCGCATCTACATTTATGCAGTTAAAGAATCCGAAGAGGTACATGCCTTTTTCTTCGAAAAAAATGGATCAACTGTGTATGAAGCGGTGCGTGTTGATCTAACGGTGAAGGATCTTCAAGACTATGTAGGTTTTGGCGAATACTTGCCACGTTACGAATATCTAAAAGAGCATTTGTATGTTGCGATTGATCCGATTCAAGCTACAGAATATAGTTTTGGCTACGATGTTATTACACCTGAGCAGATGCAGCGTAGTCTTTTCTTTGATTATAGTACGACTAGAGCGATTGTGAATCGTTCAGGCTCGCAAATTTATACTGATGGAAAGCGTGGTCTAAAGGTTGAGCAAAATGGATTATGGATTAGTTATTCCAATTCAACGGCATCACAGACGAATACAGCTCCAGCGAGTGAAAATGTATATGTAGCCGTGGACTTTGTCAACCAGCATGGTGGGTGGGATTCCAGTTATCAATTAGCAAATGTACCAGAGGCAGATGAGAAATATATACGCTTCCGCAAATATATTGAGCAATATCCTGTTATTGATATAAGTCCATTCAATTATGGATATATTCAATTGGGATTCCAGCAAGGTGTCGTTGTCGAGTATGAACGTACATTAATTACTTTGCCTAGCGTAGCAGAATCTAAAACGATTCGTTGGTTGTTTGGAGGTACAGGGCTGAGGAGTCAACTTGAGTCCTATAGCAATAAAGATAAAGTCGTTGCAATTTTCCCAGCATTGACAGCAGTTCCACAAAGCGATAATCAAGTTAAATTTATTCCTGTGTGGGCAGTACAACTGCAGGACGGAACAGAGGAAGTATTAATGGACGCGATGCTGCCGGGCATTGATCCGGACATTCTAGATCGTTCGAAGTAAGAACTGTAAGCGTGGTGGCGGTAAATATTGCTGATGCTTCTGGGGGAATTCGTTTCAAGATAAGAGAGAGCTAGTAGCTCGAACGGATCGTCTGTAGCGTTAATATTGGCGTTACAGCGGCACTATTGCTCGAACGGATCGGACATAGTGCCTCTTTCTTTGTAGGTTGGTGTATATGACCTAAGTAGTAATAGCATTTAAAAATTTGGTATATGCTTACGAGGTAACTTTTTGTATTCAAGAAGTGACGCTAAGAAGCGAACAAAAAGTTTGTAGGAGGTGAACATTCGTGGACTGGAGTCGGGCAAAGAGTGCGTTAATTTTCTCTTTTCTGATGCTTAATCTATTACTTGGTTATCAGCTATGGAGTGAAGTGCGTACGGAAGTGAATGCTAACGCCAATACAGCTGAGTTGCCTGCGGATAAGCTGCAGCTCATGCAACAGAAAAAAATTACGCTGTCTACTAACTTACCGTCGGAAACGCCGCGAATGGGTGACCTCACCTATTTATTACAGTCTGATAGTATGGAAAATCGTAAGGCGGCGCCTATTAATCCACCTGTAGACAGCTCAGTGGTGTTCATTAGTAAGCAACTGACGAAGTCATTAGGTGATCTCATTCCGGATCTATCGGAGTATGCGTATGATGTGCATAGTAGTCGTGATGGTGTGTTCGTCTTGCAACGGATGGTCAATGGACGTCCAATGTTTCAGACGAAGCTAGAGTTATACAATAGTAATTTGAAAATTACAGCGTTTTTGCAGGATCGAGTAGAAATTACAGGTACAGGTGAGGAGCAGCAAGTATTATCTGCTTCAAAAATAGTATCTAGCTTAATTGAATCGTATCTAGAAAACGGCGTAGTCATTGTAGATATTCAGTTAGGATACTATGGACAAATATTTGACTCAGAAGTTCAGGTTGCAACACCGGCGTGGCGTGTTATGCTAGATGATAGTAAAGTTTATTATGTTGATGCTATTAGTGGAGAGGTATTAACTGACAATACGGAGGACAAGCTATAAAGGCTCCTGTCAGCCAGGAGAAGGGATATGAACGAAGTATTATGGGATTACGATTTACAGTACTAGCGAGCGGCTCTACAGGGAACGCGACAATTATAGAAGGCAATGATAAGACGGTGATGATTGATGCCGGATTAAGTGCCAAAAAGCTCGATGAGTTAATGAAACAGCAGGGGATTAGTGGACAGTCGATTGATGCACTGCTTGTTACCCATGAGCATTCTGATCATATTAAAGGTTTAGGGGCATTTGCTAGAAAGCATAATCTACCAATTTACGCCAATGAAGCAACATGGGGTGCGTTGGAACGTCATGTTGGTACCATTAGCCCAGAGAAACGCAATGTGTTCGAAAGTGGCGAAAGCTTGAAGTTCGGTTCTATGGATGTGCATACGTATAATATTTCTCATGATGCGGCCGAGCCAGTAGGCTACACATTTGAACAGGATGGACAACGATTAGGTGTTGCTACTGACCTTGGCTATGTAAGTGAAAAGGTAAAACAACAAATTATTGATTGTGATGTGCTTGTATTAGAATCTAATCATGATACTGAAATGCTGCGAATCGGGCGTTATCCTTGGAATATTAAGCGTCGGATACTTAGCGATGTTGGTCATCTATCGAATGTTGCGGCAGGAGAAGCTTTAATAGAGTTAATGACGGATCGTACAAAGCGTGTATATTTGGCCCATCTTAGCCAGGATCATAATCAGATGGACCTAGCTATGTTAACCGTTAATTCTATATTCGAAAGTAATGGAATATTTTATAAGCGGGAGGAGTTTCCGCTAAGACCTACCTTTGCTGATCGACCGACACCTTGGGATGGGTTAGGTTTGCAATAAGCTGTTCGAGTGTTCGATCAATCCGATTCATCGTTCGTTGTAGCTCTGCATCGTTAACAAGTCCTTTGGACGTTAGAATGGCAATTAGTGCGTTCAATGTAAGAAGGGTATGGTAATGCTCTTGCTTTAAGTCAGCTAGTTGTGCCGCTAACTGAACATGTTCTAATGAATAAGAAGTTGACATATAATAAGCCCCCTATAGGAATTTTTTGTGTTAATAAATGATTTGGATAAGTAGTCTCTTATTAGTGTAGTCCAATCTCGCAAAAACATTCCTATGTAATGGAAAAGGTTAGTAAGATATAGAATAGTGGAGAGGGGCGATTATAGTATGGGCTTGTTTGATGACGATTTTTACTCATCAAAAGTTTCACGTAAAGCGTTACGGGAGCAATTTGGAGTAGGTAAGCGTTCACGTAGGCAGCAGCCTTTTTTACGTGATTGGAAAGTAGGTAAGCTATCAACACTGCAAATTGCATTGATCTCATCATTCTCAAGCGCTATAGTAGCTTGCTTGCTATTCGGTTTTATATTTGGCTTTGGAGGGGGAGCACCCTCTGATCGTGAAATTGCTGGTCTTGATCCGTCACAGCGTGCTGTTCAAGCAACAGATAAAGTACGACCTTCCGTTGTAAGTATTATTAATGAGCAGAAATTCACACTGGGACTCGATAGTAAAATCGTTGATCCGGAAAGTGACGAAGGTAGTGTATATAAGGAAGCGGGAGTAGGCTCAGGACTTATTATTAAGAAGGATGATACTTACGCTTATATTATTACGAACTTTCATGTCGTTGCCAGTGCAGCACGTGTGCAGGCGGTGTTAACAACAGGTGAGAAACGCGAGGCGGAAATCGTCGGATTAGATCAAATTACAGACCTTGCTGTATTGAAAATAAAGGCTAAAGGTATCGAGAATGTAGCAGAGGTTGGAGATTCCTCTTTACTACGTGCAGCTGAGTTTGTATTAGCTATTGGAAATCCGCTTGGAATGGGTGAATCGATTACGCTTGGCGTTGTCAGTGTCACGAATGAAACAATCGCAGTGTCGCTTAATCAGAATGGGGTTATGGACTGGGAGCAGGAAGTTATTCGTGTCGATGCGGCCATTAACCAAGGCAATAGTGGCGGACCGCTCATTGATCTGAACGGTCAAGTGATCGGCATCAACAGTATGAAAATCTCGAATTTTGGTGTTGAAAGTATTGGTTATGCGATTCCGATCAACAATGTTATGCCAATTATCGATCAGCTAATTGAGCAGGGTTATGTATCTAGGCCGTTTCTAGGTATAGGTATGCTTGATCTGCAGCAGTATTGGGCACAACAGGAGTTAGATCAAGAAGCGGATAAGGATGAAGAAGGTACCGAAGGCGAATCGCAGCTTAGTTTGCCACGAGGAGTGTATGAAGGTGTTTTAATTACAGAGGTACAAGGCCCTGCACTTAAAGCTGAATTACAATATAACGATGTTATCGTGCAATTGGATGATACGAAGGTGAATAGTATACGTAAGCTTCGTAAATATCTATACGATCATAAGCAAGTTGGCGAAGAGATGATCGTTCATTACTATCGTGGCAAAGAACTGCTACAGACGAAGGTCATACTTGGCGAAAATACGCCGGAATAAGTTATAATAATGAATAAGAACCTCACAGATAGGAAGAGACGCTATGTATTGTGTATGTAAAGAATGTATTGACGAAGCAATTGAACTTTTTGTAGATGAGTATGAGGATGCACCGGATATGGTTGATTTGAACGAAACAGAATTTGCAGACTGGGACCCACCGCGTAAATGCGATTTGTGTGAGGAAGCCGCTGTAGTGTTGGTGGTCTAGATGCATATACAGATCATTTCAGTAGGAAAATTAAAGGAAAAGTACCTCGTAATGGGGATGGCCGAATATGCGAAGCGTCTAGGTCCGTATATTAAATTAACCCTTTCTGAAGTGCCGGACGAGAAAGCACCAGAAACGATGAGTGCTGCAGAAGAAGAACAAGTAAGAGATCGCGAGGGTGATAAAATCCTCGCTCAAATAAAGCAAGAAGCTCATGTAGTCGCTCTCGCAATTGATGGAGAGCTCTGGTCCAGTGAGGACCTTGCCCAGCAACTAGACAAGCTAGCCACGTATGGAAAAAGCCACGTGGCTTTTGTTATAGGTGGAAGTAATGGATTGTCGAGTAATGTGCTGAAGCGGGCCAATCAACGGTTGAGCTTTGGGAGAATGACGCTGCCGCATCAGTTGATGAGGTTGGTGTTGATAGAGCAGGTGTATCGGGGGGTTAAGATTAATCGGGGGGAACCTTACCATAAATAACGGCTAAATTTTTTGTTGAAAATATAAATAAGCATTCAATTAGAAGATAGATTTAGGTGGAGAAAATATTTAATCAGTAGAATTTGCAATAAATTAAGTCAAGATATCTTCCGACGCATATATAAATAGATATACCTGGGTTTAATGGCATATGGTATCATGTACTAAAATGGAAGGTGATTATATGACTTTTTCTGCAATTAAAGATGCAATGAGGTCATTGAGGCAACTAGTGGCCTTGTGTGGAAAACTCATACGTGTTCTGCATACGCTAGGAACCAAGCAACGACCCTACGATGCAAACGACGTTTTAGGGCCGATACGACAAGCCCAGCTACAGATGGCAGCTTAAGTAAAACCAAACCCATATTTGCTCATTGAAGTAGGAACCAGCAAAGACAAAAGAAGCACGGAGCAGTCGTAGGAATCATTTCCATAAGGGCAACGACCCCGCGTGACATGGGAGGGTAAGCCGTCAAGAGTGAGATGTGGATATCCAAAGTGCGATCACAGCATGTATCTTTGGGTTGGGGATAACTCCCTTACTCTCTATTCCTGCCACGGGCTTCACCAGAAAATAATGTTATCCTTACACGACTATTCCAACTCTCGATCTGTCAATGAATGAAAACCTGAGAATGAGTGAGCAAACAAGAGAAAATATTAATTTATAGTGGGAGGTTAGCTGTATGAGTTTTAAAGATAAAGTTGATGAATTGCGTAATCAGGCGCAAACAACACAAGCCGCAAACAAAATTATTGATCAGCTCAAAAAGTTAGAAAATAGTAATAATGAAGATACTTCTTATCGTTGGATTTGGGAGCTTATTCAGAATGCAAAAGATGTAGTTAACTCCACTGGAAAAGTTGATATTCTTGTTAATTTTGATGAATACAGAAAAATTATAGAGTTTAAGCATAATGGAAAGTTATTCTTGACAAAAAATATTGTTTTTCTTATTGAACAAGTTTCTACAAAAGAACGAAATGAACTTGATAGGAAAGAAAAGAAAATAACAGGAAAGTTTGGAACAGGGTTTCTAACAACTCATTTACTTTCAAAAAAAGTAAATGTAACTGGGTATTTGTGCGATGAAGATGAGCCTGTACACCAATTTAGTATTGGTATTGACCGTTCAAGCGATAATCAGACAAAAATCATCAAGTCAATCGAAGATAGCTGTGAGCAACTTAACAAAAATGCAGTAAAAGTTACAAAAGAAATAAATGAAAGTGATTTTAATACTTGTTTTACATATGAGTTAGACGTTCTTGGAATTAAGACAGCAAAGGCAGGTTTAAATAATCTTGTTGCGTCAATTGCATATGTTTTTGCTTTTGTCCCAGAGATAGAATCAATTACTATTCAAGCTAATACTGTGAAAGGCAATTATAAGCAGGTGCTTTCTCGTGGGTATGATGTTGATATTAATTTGAGAAATGCAAAGGTTATTACTGTGTGTGATACTAAAAGAAATAATCCAAGGTATATTTTTGCTTTAAAAGATGAAGCGTTAACAAACTTATCAATTGCGGTTGAACTGATAGATATTGGCGAAAAAGCTAATATTCAAAAAGTAAATGAAAATTTACCCAAACTATTTTGTGATTTTCCGTTACTTGGAACAAGTGATTTTGCTTTTCCAGTAGTTATCAACAATCCATATTTTGAACCTACAGAACCTCGTGATGGAATTGAATTGGAGAGCAGAGCCGAAGAAAAGCAATTTATTAAAGACAATAAAGGGGCATTAGAAACTGCTCTCAAACTTTATAAAACTGCATTGAGTTTTTTTGTGGAAAACAATTATAAAGGTGTTTATAACATTGTAAAAATAAAAGAGCAGCCTCATAAAACTTGGCTGAATGCAGAATGGTTCGATAATAAAATACTTGAACCTATAAAAGTAGAAATAAGATACTTAAACTTAATTACAACAAATACTGGCGATAAAAAACCATTGTTTGGGGTATTGGATGATCCTGTTGTTTTAGTTCCTAAAAATCAAGAAAACAGAGAAGAAATGCTTAAACTTTGGTCGTTGTCAAATGCTTTGTTTCCAGAGTTCCTTCCAAAACAAGATGAGTTAGAAGCGTGGTGCAGTTCGCTTTGGGATGAATGTAAAAACTTAGGTATCGACAACATAGTGCAAGTAATTCAAGGTTCTGAAAACATATCTTCTTTAGAAAATAAATTAAGTGGACAAGATGTATTTGTCTGGTTGAATGAGTTTTACACATTACTTTTAACAAACGAAGATGAGAGCTGTAAAAAAGCAATAGAACAATCCGAAGTCTTTCTCAATCAAAATGGTAAGTTCTGCTGCTTAAATAAAGTTTTTTTTGACAAGGAAATTGATGATACATACAAGGAAGTTTTATCAATATTAGGTATAGATGTTAAGGATAAATTACTTCATAAAAAGGTTTCAAGAGAGATTTCAAATCATAGTGAATTAAGAGCATATGGATATGAAGAACTGTTATCTGAAACTACACGATGCTTACAAAACGAACATGAAAATCGTGAACATTTCTTTCAAAGAATACTATGCATACAAACAAATGAGAAACCGAAACAAGATGACTTTTTGAACATCGCCAAAGAGTTTTACAACAATACCGCATGGGAGACTGTTGGTGCTAAAAAGTGTTTGAAATCCATTTTTAAACAGGCACTGGAGTATTGGGTTGTAAAGTTATGTACTGATATACAGAAAAGTAAAACGTTGGATGTTTTTTCTGAGGAACACTTTTCAGATGACAAAGATAGTGCGATTACGTTTATAAATCAATTGGTGTTGTTTTTAGAAAAAAATGATTATATATATTTGGCAGACAAGTATTCCGTTCTTCTAAACCAAAATGGAGTGTTTAAAAAAAGCACTGAACTACAGCTCGATACACGAGAGATTGACGAAGTGGTGAAAGATGCTTACTCTTTTACAGGAGAAGACATTAGAGTAAAACTGCTTATGAGTAGTATAGATTTTCCGTTGTCTGAAAACACAGCAACAAATCTTTACCCATTAGCAGATGCAATAACAAATTATATTGAAAATCATAAGAATAAGCTTGGTGAAGATAATGATCGAGAGAAATTGGTTTTTCAAAATTTCTTTTCATACGACGGATTGTCAAGCCAAGTGCGACAGTGCATCCATGAATGATTCGTGAGCGGTCTTCCAACCTAAGCATTTTCTTGGCCGGTTATTAATGAAATTGAGAGCTGAAGCCAGTTCTTCATCCGTCACCTCAG
>DXHF01000309.1 GCA_019113605.1 Candidatus Paenibacillus intestinavium | reverse complement strand
CAATGTGAATTATTTGACTTTACATGGTACGATGGACTCCGATCTTACGGAATCGTTTGGTGATCGGCAGTATGAACGTACTAGATTCAATGAGTCGGGTAACTTTAAGGCTACTGTAGAATTGTATCATGCGAATCATGGACAATTTAATACAGTGTGGGGAAAGTACGATGAACAGTTTCCGGGAGCTATATTGCTTAATACTGCCGATCTAATGTCAGGCGATGACCAGAGATTAGCAGCTCAAATATATATTAGTAGCTTCCTACGCGCAAGTTTATTGCAAGAAGCACATTATGAAGCAGTATTCCAAGATTTTCGTACGGTAGGACAATATTTGCCTATAACAGGATATGTTACGCGTTATAGTCATTCGAACGAATCATTGCTTTACGATTTTGAGAAAGAATATGGTGACACGGCGTGGAGTACAACAGCTGAACTAGAAGCAGAAGTTATTGATCTGAAGGGTCGAAGTGATGGAGACAAGCAGAACAGTGGATTATGGCTGCAATGGCTGGGGGAACAACAGCGGATTACATTCAATCTATCGCGGCAGCAGCAATTTATGCTGAATAAGCAGATTGAGGCGATCACGATTTCGGTTGCTCGCACGAGTTATCGTCAAGATGAGAAAGCTAGTGAGGATGAGGAGCAACAATTTGCCGCGAATAATGAAGGAAGCGAACATGATGAATGGGTACCAGATATCGATCAGCTAGACGCAACGCTACCAATTGAGTTAGAATTGTATTCCGAGCAAATAGGGACGATTCGACTTGATCTCGACTCCTATTTCAGCTTGTTAGCACCTGCGGAAAATGATTTTACGAAATCAAGTTTACTTGAAGGACGGATTAAAAAAGGCAAGTATGATGTTACGGTTGAGCCACTACTGCAAACGTATATTATACCAGTTTCTTTACTCGGAACAGAAGCTCAGGCGATGAGTTTAGCAGAATTACAGCAAATAACACTACATTTCAAACAAATAGTAGGAAGTCTAATTGTTGATAACATAGGAGTTATTACAGAAGGAGGAACACATGTCCAATATAATAGATGATCGTCATAGCGAGGAGCAGCGCGTACACTATATTACACAATTAGTTCGAAAGCGCTTGGAAAATATAGAGGATGAAACAGGTGATGTCAAGTCAGAAATAGTCGATATAAAAACGAATTTCTGGGATGATGTGACGATAAATTTTGAGGATTCGGCGGAAACTGCGGAAACCTATGCAAGTATGAAGCAACAAGCAGAATTACTTTCTGAACGAGAACGCAGTTATAGATTGCTTGCAGAACAAATTCGTTTGCTGCATAAATTAGAACAGAGTCCTTATTTTGGAAGAATTGATATTATCGAAGATGGAGAGCCTGTAGAAGCTATTTATCTCGGGGTTGGCTCATTGATTGATGATAATAATGATAATTACTTGATCTATGATTGGCGTGCTCCGATCAGCAGCGTCTACTATGATTATGGTCCAGGTCCGATCACTTATCGTACACCTAGCGGTACCATTGACGGTGAAATGACATTGAAGCGTCAATATATTATTCGTTATGGAAATCTATTAAGTATGTTTGATACGGGTGTGACGATTGGCGACGAGATTTTACAAGAGGTTCTTGGCAAGCATTCCGATGCTCAGATGAAAAGTATTGTTGCGACGATCCAACAGGAGCAAAATGCGATTATTCGTAATGAACAAGCGAAGCTATTAATTGTACAAGGAGCCGCAGGCAGTGGTAAAACTTCTGCTGCACTTCAACGTGTAGCTTATTTATTATATCGCTATCGCGAAAGCTTAAATGCCGACCAGATTGTATTGTTCAGCCCCAATCCAATGTTCAATAGCTATGTTTCAACAGTGCTACCCGAGCTTGGGGAGCAAAATATGCAGCAAACAACGTATCAGCAATATTTAGAACGTAGATTAGGTCGGAACATTCATCTAGAAGATCCATTTACACAGATGGAGTATAGCTTAACCCAGTATGAGGATCCATCTTATGAAGCGCGCATGGCAAGCATTCATTTGAAATCTTCCACACAGTTTATGGGTGACATTGATGCCTACTTGAAGCATTTAAGTAAGCGAGATATGAAGTTTAAAAATATTGTATTCCGTGATAAAATTCTTATCTCACATGAACAAATAACGGAGCAATTTTATAGATTAGATTCTACACAATCGATACCGCTTCGACTGAAGGAATTGACAGAATGGCTGCTGAAGGAATTAACAGCGTTAGGGAAAATAGAGCAGAAAGAAGCTTGGGTAGATGAGGAAATAGAATTACTTGATACCGAGCAATATGTCGAAGCATTTCAGCATTTGAACAATCGAAAACAATCTAATGAAAACTTGTTCAATGAATTCCAAGCAGAGCATGATTTTTTGGCAGGGAAGATTGTTCAGCAGAAGTTCAAAAAACTAAGAAAGCATGTGAAACTGCTTAGATATGTAAATGTAACAGGCATTTACAAGGAAATGTTTATTGGGCGGCAATGGAGTCGTGACTCTATTCCACTTTGGCGTGAAATAGCGGATTTAACATTAAAGGCATTGGCTCAAAAAACAATGCTGTATGAAGATGCAACACCCTATTTGTATTTGAAGGAAAAATTAGAAGGCTTCCAGACCAATACGAGTGTGAAATATGTATTTATTGACGAGGGGCAAGATTATTCACCGTTTCAGTTACAATATATGAAGCATGTTTTTCCAAGAAGTAGGATGACAATTGTAGGAGATTTGAATCAATCTATATTTGTTCACTCGTCTTTGCAGGAAAAGTTCACCCCTTTCGAGAATTTATTCTCAGAGGAAGAAACGGAGCGTATGACATTGCTTCGTAGTTATCGCTCTACTCATGAGATTATTGCCTTCACAGCGTCGATGATTGAAGGTGGCGATCAGATTGTACCATTCAATCGTCATGGCAAGGTTCCAGAAGTTACTGTGCTTGATTCCGTCGATCAGTATGATCAACACATTGATGAAAAGCTACATCATTGGATTCGTGAAGGCTATACGTCGATAGCAATTATTTGCAAGACGGCTCATGAGAGTAAGCTAGTGTATGAACGACTAGAAGGTCGTTGGAAACGACTACGCTTAATTGATCAAGAAACCGTTACATTCCAGCAAGGTATTATGGTCATTCCGGCATACTTAGCTAAAGGTGTAGAATTTGATGCGGTTATGATCTATAATGCGAGTTCAACTCAATATCATTTGGAACGCGAACGAAAATTGTTCTACACAGCATGTACGAGAGCGATGCATGAATTACATCTGTTTTCATTAGGCACCCCGTCACCATTTATTCCAAGCACTTAACATCTATGACATATTTACGAGCTATACGATATTATTTTTTAGTAAATCGTATAGCTTGTATGTTGTAATCGATGGGAATTTATTCTTTAATAGGATGCATAGTGCAAATGAATGGGCTTGTCGTTCATGTTCGATTAATTATGTAAACAGTATAATAGGTTCATAGCCAAACCTACACTGGGGGGAAGTGATGGATACGACTATATTCGGTATTACAAAGCAGGAGCTCTATTTGTTCAATCGTGGTTCATCGCATCATAGCTATAGGTTTATGGGAGCTCATCCTATACACTGGAAAGGCGTAGATGGTATTCGCTTTGCTGTATGGGCACCTCAGGCGTTAGAAGTTTCGATTGTTGGTGATTTCAACCAATGGAATGGTCAACTTCATACATTGACCCGGTTAGAAAACACAGGTGTTTTTGTAGCTTTTATTGCTCATTTGCAAGCTGGCACACAATATAAGTATGAAATTTTAACGCAGCACAATGAACGAATATTGAAAAGTGATCCATACGCTTTTTATAGTGAGCGGCGACCTAATACAGCATCTATTGTCGTAGGCTTGCCAAGCTTTACATGGACTGATCAAGAGTGGTACAAGGAGCAAGCGATAAAGCCCTCGTACGAGAAACCAATGCTAATCTATGAGGTTCATGCAGGATCATGGGAAATTAAAGGTAAAGAAGATTACTATACATATACCGAGTTAGCTGAGCAACTCGTTCCTTATGTAGCTGATTTGGGATATACCCATATCGAGTTATTGCCAATTACAGAACATCCACTTGATCAATCTTGGGGTTATCAAGTTGTAGGGTTTTATAGTCCAACGAGTCGATTTGGTTCACCCGAGCAACTGAAGCAATTGATTAATGCATGTCATCAACATCAGCTTGGTGTTATATTGGATTGGGTTCCTGGTCATTTCTGCAAAGACGATCATGGCTTAAGAAATTTTGATGGCACCCCTATTTTTGAAGGAGCGGATTGGAAGCGAGCTGAGCTACCTTTATGGGGCACGTTAAGCTTCGATTATAGTAAGCATGAAGTTCAAAGCTTCCTAGTTTCAAACGCGATTTATTGGTTAGATCAATTCCATTTTGATGGCTTACGTGTTGATGCCGTTGCTTCTATGCTCGATCTGCACATGGATAAGCCACCTGATTTGCATACATTAAATGCTGATGGCGGACATATTAATTTACACGCGATCGCATTCCTCCACAAATTAAATGAAACGATATTTCATTACTACCCCAACGCATTGATGTTAGCGGAGGATTCCTCATCCTACGCATCCGTAACAAAGCCAACTTATATGGGCGGCTTAGGATTTAATTACAAATGGAACATGGGCTGGATGAACGATATGCTCAAATACATGTCCCTTCCGCCTTCTACCCGCACTCAGCGACATCATCTCATAACTTTTTCTATCTGGTACGCCTTCAACGAAAATTATTTATTACCACTTTCTCATGATGAAGTTGTTCATGGAAAACGTTCACTCCTTAACAAAATGTGGGGAAATTACGAACAAAAATTTGCACAGTTGCGATTATTTTATGGTTATTGGATGACCCATCCTGGTAAGAAACTACTTTTTATGGGTAGTGAATGGGGGCAATTTGACGAATGGAAAGATCAACATATGCTAGATTGGGACGTTTTAAAGTACGACTCCCATCAAAAAATGCATTATTATTCGAAGCAATTGAATTGGTTATATCGTAATACTCCTATTCTTTGGGAAAATGAGTTTAATCCGAGTACATTCGATTGGATTGATGTGAACAATGCAGAGCAGTCGATCATTTCCTTCAGTAGACAAAGTCAATCTGGAGTACTTGTTGTTATCGTGAATTTTTCGCTTCAAAATTACCCGGATTATCGTGTTGGCGTACCACAAAAAGGCATATATACGATATTAATGCATAGTAATGAACTGGAGTACGGTGGTACAACCGAACATGTTCAGCAGGAAATACAAAGTAAAGCGATCGGTATTCATGGTCGTGAGCAAAGTATTTCTATTGAACTCCCCCCATTCACATTTATGCTATACACACTCCATTCGGGGGACACCATTTAACAAGGAGATGATGTCCATGGTTCAAAAAGAAATGATAGCAATGTTACTTGCCGGTGGTGAAGGTAAACGATTAGGTGTATTAACTAAGGATTTAGCAAAACCCGCTGTTTATTTTGGTGGGAAATATAGAATTATTGATTTTACATTGAGTAATTGCGCTCATTCAGGCATAGATACAGTTGGCGTGCTTACACAGTATCAGCCATTAGAACTGAATCGATATCTGGGAATCGGTACACCGTGGGGACTTGATCGTCGCGACGGTGGGATGACGATTCTTCCCCCTTATATGCAAAAGAATGGCGGCGTCTGGTACAAAGGGACAGCCAATGCCATCTATCAAAATATCCCGTTTATAGAACGTTACGAGCCTGAGTATGTGCTTATTATATCAGGCGATCATATATACAAAATGGATTATGACCTCATGCTGCAAAATCATAAACAAACAGGAGCTGCTGTGACGATCGCTGGTTTTGAAGTCGATTGGAAGGATGCTAGTCGGTTTGGCTTAATGCATATTGATGAAGATTCGGTTATTACTGGCTTTGAAGAGAAGCCGAAAAATCCTACAAGTAATTTAGCGTCGATGGGCGTTTATATATTCAACTGGTGCGACTTGAAACGATATTTAGTTAATGATGAGAACAATGTGACATCGAGTAATGATTTTGGTAAAGATATTATTCCGACAATGATGAATGATGGTTTACTGTGCTCATGCTATATTTTCGATGGGTATTGGAAGGATGTTGGAACGATTGATAGTTTATGGGAAGGTAATATGGACTTATTAGAAGACCAACCATCACTTGATCTTGGTGATCCGAATTGGCGTATTTACTCGGTGAATCCGAATCAGCCTGCACAATTCGTAACATCAACTGCTAAAGTAACCTCCAGTCTTATAACGGAAGGCTGCTTTGTCGAAGCCGAGGTTGACCGCTCCATTCTCTTCTATGGTGTCACTCTTGGGGAAGGTAGCGTTGTGAAGGAATCGGTCATTATGCCTAAAGTAAAGGTAGGTAGAAACGTGCAAATCTATCGGGCGATTATCGGTGATGGAGCGATCATTGAGGATGGAGCAGTGATCGGTACGCCTGCAAGTGAAGAAATAACGGTTATTCCAGTTGGTGAGCATGTGTTTCCACAAGATCAATTGTTGGAGGTGAAGTAATGAAGAATCAAAAAATTATGGGTGTTATTAATCTTATTCATGAAAAAGATGATCTGGAGGCATTAACACAAGGCCGTTGTACAGCAACTGTCCCTTTTGGTTCTCGCTATCGCATTATTGACTTCACACTTTCTAATATGGTTAATTCACGAATGAATGAAGTAGGCATCTTTGTTCACCAAAAATATCGCTCACTAATGGATCATATCGGAAGTGGGAAAAGCTGGGATCTACAGCATCGTCAAAGTGGGTTATTTGTATTACCTCCGATTACCGATGATGTGCAGGAATTAAGCCGAGGTGATCTATTTCATTTCTACCAAAATCGTGATTACTTTCTACGCTCACAGCCAGAATATGTGCTAATTACTCGGAGTCATATGGTTTGCAATATTGATTATCAACAAGTACTTGCTTACCATCTAGAGCAAGAAGCTGATATTACCGTTGTATGTAAAGAAAGTATCGAGCCATTGCTTGGTAGAGCAAGAAAAGTGCGGATGAATGAAGCGGGTCGAATTAGTGAAATTCAAGATTCATATGGGCCTATGATTAGTGACTTTTCTAATATGGAAATGTATTTGATGAGGAAGGAATTGCTGATGGATCTCGTTGAAACTTCATTGGCCAAAGGTCATGATCATCTTGTCCGTCATGCTATTGTGTCTAAGCTAGATCAATTGAAGGTGTTTGGTTATATTCATGATGGTTTTCTAGCATGTGTAAATTCGATTAATAGTTACTATGCCAATAGTATGAAGCTACTTAATCCGCAAGTTTGGAAAGAGCTATTCTATGAACCAGGACCGATCTACACAAAGGTTAAGGATGGTCCACCGGCACGTTATAAGCAAAATGCTGTTGTGGAGCAATCTATTATCGCTAATGGCTGCTTAATAGAAGGCACTGTTCGCAATAGTATTTTATTCCGCGGAGTACATGTTCATAAAGGAGCAGTCGTGGAAGATAGTATCATCATGCAAAATGGAATCATTTTACCAAATAGTGTAGTGAAATGCAGTATTTTCGATAAAGATGTTGTTATTCAGGAAAATAGAGAGGTTAGGGGGGTGGCATCTGGCCCCTATCAAGCAGCAAAGCGTCGCATCATTTAAGAGGTAGTTCAAAACGCGGACTTTGATAACGATGAGAATGCTGAAGTAGCATATTCGACATCGCATTTGAAACGAACTTGGAAAGTACGGTTCGCATGTACCAGGTACGTACATTTGCGCTTCCGTCTTTCTCAAGTAGCGTTCCAACTGCTCGGTTCTGAAAGCCCGCGTTTTGAACCTTGATTGGAAGCTTCGGGCAATTGACCGCTTGTGTACTCATACC
>DXHF01000308.1 GCA_019113605.1 Candidatus Paenibacillus intestinavium | reverse complement strand
CAAAAATTAACTGTGAACAACTGAACAAGCCTATGCACAAGCTATGCACATGTGGATAGGCTTGTTTTATCCGCATTACAGGGGGTTATCCACATATTCAGTGCCCCTACTGCTACTACTACTAATATTTTTAAATAAATATCATCTATAAACAACGCCGAAATGAGGAATTTTCAAATGAAATTAACCATTGCCAAAACGGAATTAAATCAAGCCATTCAAAACGTGGCTAAAGCAATTGCAGCAAGACCTACAATACCCATTCTAGGTGGTATTAAAATCGACGTAACACATCAAGCGGTCACATTAACAGCAAGTGATACTGATATTTCTATTCAAAGTTATATTCCAGTAGAACAAAATGGACAAATTATCGCTGAAATTGAAAAACCAGGCAGTGTCGTCTTACCGGCAAAATTTGTCGTAGAGATTGTTAAGAAGCTACCTTCAGAGCAAGTGTCTATCGAGGTATCTAATCAATATCAAACGTTGATTAGATCAGGTTCAACTGAAATTCAAATGGTTGGTCTAGATCCTGAAGATTTCCCAGTCTTACCGAATATCGAACAAAACTATGTATTACAGGTGCCCGGTGATCTAATTAAATCGATGATTAGACAAACGGTTCTCGCTGCCTCAACAAGTGAACAAACGCCTATTCTTACAGGGGTTCTATGGAATTTATTCCAAGGAGAATTGAAATTTATTGCAACAGATCGTCATCGTCTAGCTAGTCGTAAAACAACGGTTAATGCTGGTGAAGATTATAAATTTGGCAACATCGTTATCGCTGCAAAAACATTAAATGAGCTTTCTAAGCTAATTCCTGATAACAATAATAATATTGATATTGTCGTTGCAGATAACCAAGTGTTATTTAAATTAGATCATATTATGTTCTATACTCGTATTTTGGATGGTATATATCCTGATACATCCAAAATCATTCCATCTGTCTTTGAAACTGAAATCGTATTGAATACAAAAAACTTAGCGGATGCAATGGATCGTGCATATCTGATGTCACGCGAAGAAAAAACAAATATTGTTCGGCTAACAACAATTGATAATGGTATGATAGAAGTTTCATCAAGTTCAACGGAACTAGGACGTGTTATTGAACAAATTGAGGCTATTGATTATAAAGGTGAAGCATTACGTATTGCCTTTAACTCAAAATATATGCTGGATGTATTAAAAGTTATTGACAGTGAGAAGATTGTGATTGGATTTACTGGTGCGATGCGTCCAATCATTATTCGTCCACTCGATCATGATTACAGCATTTACGTTATATTGCCTTATCGTACAACCGGTTAAGAAAAGTATATGCTTACGAAGTACTTTTTCGTTGCAAGGAAGCTTTAGCAAGAAGTTATGAAAAGTTTAAGGAGTGAATAAGATGACAGAAATACAGATATCCACAGAATATATTGCGTTAGGACCGTTTTTGAAGCTGTCTGATTGTATATCCACAGGTGGACAAGCTAAATTTTTCTTACTTGAGACAAAAGTGTTGATAAATGGTGAAGTTGATCAACGCAGAGGACGTAAAATTTACGTTGGGGATAAAGTAGAGGTTGAAGGACACGGTAAATTTGTTATAGTAGGTTCATAGGGATAAGGTAGACCAGGAGGTTAAAAGGTGCTACTAAACAGTATTAAGTTACAAAATTATCGTAATTATGAATCTTTAGATTTGGCAACACCGCATATGGTAAATGTGTTTCTTGGGCCTAATGCACAAGGGAAAACAAATTTACTAGAAGCGATATTCGTGCTTGCCTTATCTAAATCACATCGTACAACGAAGGACAAAGAACTGATTGGCTGGAATGAAGAGTCAGCTCATATAATCGGTCAGGTTGAAAAAAAATACGGGTCAGTGAAGCTTGAATTAAGCTACAGTCATAAAGGCAAGAAGGCTAAGTTAAATGGACTCGAACAACGGAAACTTAGTGATTATGTTGGCGCCTTGAATGTTGTGATGTTTGCACCTGAAGATCTTGAAATAGTGAAGGGAACGCCAGGGGTACGGAGACGATTTCTCGATATGGAAATCGGTCAAGTACAGCCTGGCTATCTGTATTGGCTACAGCAATATCATAAGGTGCTACAGCAGCGTAATAATATATTAAAAAATGGTGATGCCCGTTCTGATCTGACTATGCTGGAAGTGTGGAACATACAGCTAGCACAGTTAGGTGTTAAAATTATGATTAAAAGGCAACACTTTATTAATAAGCTACAAATTTATGCACAGCAAATCCACGCGGAAATTACGAATGACAAAGAGCAGCTCCTGTTAGAATATCGTCCTTCGTTTGATTGCGATGCTTCCGGAGATGAAGCTATGTTATTTGATCAATTTATGGTAAAGTTAACACAGGTCAAAGAACAGGAATTTCGGAGAGGTGTAACCTTAGTTGGACCTCATCGCGATGATATCGGATTTTATATTAACGACAAAGAAGCTCAAACATTCGGTTCACAAGGACAGCAGCGGACAACTGCGTTATCTATAAAGCTTGCAGAACTCGAACTAATCCATGAGGAAATCGGTGAATACCCGATATTACTTTTGGATGATGTGTTGTCTGAACTCGATCGTAATCGGCAAACACAGCTAATAGAAACCTTCCAAAGCAAAGTGCAAACATTTATAACAACTACTGGACTTGAGAGTATTGATATGGAAAAGTTGCAAGATGCGGGTATTTATTATGTGCAAGAAGGCAAAGTGAGTTTATCTCCGTGAATGAGGTGAAAGCCATCCATGTATATTCATGTAGGTGGAGAAAAAATTGTGAGAACATCTGAAGTAGTAGCTATTTTCGATATTACGATTGAAAGTTCATCCAAGCTTTCTAAGCAGTTTGTAATGGGTGCTCGTAATCGGAAAGAAGTCGAAGTAATTGGTGAGGAAGAAGCGAAAAGCATCGTTGTCACATCGAATAAAGTTATTTATTCTCCAATTTCATCTTCTACTTTGAAGAAAAGGGCTCACCATTTTGCAGCGTTATAATATAGAAAAACAATAGATTTAAGATGCATTAGCAGTTGAGAGGAGCAGTGAACGTACATGTCTTTGGAACAAAATTCGTATGACGAGAGCCAGATACAAGTATTAGAGGGGCTAGAAGCAGTTCGTAAGCGTCCTGGTATGTATATTGGTTCTACAAGCGGAAAAGGTTTACATCATCTAGTGTGGGAGGCTGTCGATAACAGTATCGATGAAGCATTAGCAGGTTACTGTACGCAAATTGAAGTTATCATCCACGCTGATAATAGTATTACCGTAAATGATAATGGGCGTGGTATTCCCGTTGGTTTGAATACTAAACTCCAAAAATCTACGCTTGAGGTCGTTATGACGGTACTCCATGCAGGTGGTAAATTTGGCGGAGAAGGCTACAAAGTTTCTGGTGGTCTGCATGGTGTTGGTATTTCCGTTGTAAATGCCCTATCTGAGCATGTGAAGGTTCAAGTAAAGCGTGACGGACATATCTATCAACAAGAATATAAACGTGGTGCCGCACAATATGATATTAAAGTTGTTGGTGACACAGATGAGACAGGTACGACGGTTACGTTTAGACCAGACCGTGAAATTTTTACAGAAACGGTTGAGTTCGAATATGAAGTACTACAAACTCGTATTCGTGAGTTAGCGTTTTTGAATAAAGGTATACGTTTGGTGCTCAAAGATGAACGTAATGACCAAGAAGAAGAATTTCACTATGAGGGCGGTATTATTGAGTTTGTGAAATATTTAAGTCGCCATCGTGAAGTTATTCATGAAGAACCAATTTACGTGGAAGGTAATCGAGATAATATTCATGTTGAAGTTTCATTGCAATATAATGCTAGCTACTCTGAATATATCTATTCCTTTGCTAACAATATTAATACGCATGAGGGCGGTACTCATGAGTCTGGCTTTAAGTCAGCTCTAACAAGAATTGTTAATGATTACGCTCGTAAAAATAATCTGCTAAAAGAGAATGATGCAAACTTCACTGGAGACGATGTTCGTGAAGGATTAACAGCGATTATTTCTGTTAAAATTCCGGAGCCTCAGTTTGAAGGTCAAACAAAAACTAAACTAGGTAATAGTGAAGTTCGTGGTATTGTAGAATCTTTATTCTCTGAGAAACTACAGGACTTTTTGGGCGAAAATCCAAGCGTATCGAAAAAAATTATTGAAAAAGGCTTACAAGCAGCTAGAGCTAGAGAAGCAGCTCGTAAAGCAAGAGAATTAACTAGACGTAAAAGCGTGCTAGAAGTTGGTTCATTACCAGGTAAACTAGCAGATTGTTCTTCAAAAGATGCCTCTCTTAGTGAATTGTACATCGTAGAGGGTGACTCTGCAGGTGGTTCTGCCAAACAAGGTCGTGATCGTCACTTCCAAGCTATTTTGCCACTGCGCGGTAAAATATTGAACGTAGAAAAGGCTCGTCTTGATCGTATTCTAGGAAATGCTGAGATCAGAGCAATGATTACAGCTTTAGGTGCTGGCATTGGCGATGACTTCGATATTGAGAAGGCTAGATATCATAAAGTGATCATTATGACGGATGCCGATGTCGATGGTGCACATATACGTACATTGCTATTAACATTCTTCTATCGCTATTTGCGTGAAGTTGTTGAAGCAGGATTTATCTATATTGCACAACCACCTCTATTCAAGATTGAACGTGGTAAAACTGTGCGTTATGCATTAACCGAGCAAGAAAGAGAAGTTATTTTAGCAGAATTCGGTGAAGGTGCAAAAATTAACATTCAACGTTATAAATGTCTTGGGGAAATGGATGCTATACAATTGTGGGAAACTACAATGGATCCAGAAAGTCGGGCAATGCTTCAAGTTACAATAAAAGATGCAATGGAAGCAGATAGAATTTTTGATACATTGATGGGTGATCATGTCGAGCCTCGTAGAGAATTTATAGAAGAAAATGCGAAATACGTTAATAACCTAGATTTCTAACAATTAAGATGCTATTCAAAGTATAGAGCTAATCTGAATAGCATCTTTTTTGTGCAATACAATAGATTTTTTCAAGACACTCACTACAATAAATGGTATAATAAAGTTTGTTATTTCAATTAAAACTATTGTTATCCAGCAGGATACTTATAGATTATGAACGTCATTCAATTTCGATCTTCCTGTTTGCTATCGTTGAATATTGGGGATTATATGAATAAGATTTATATGACGTCAAGGAGGTAAAGCATGGCTGAGGAACAAAGATCGTCAATTGTGAATCGTGATATAGGTACGGAGATGCGTGAATCATTTTTAGATTATGCAATGAGCATTATCGTAAGCCGCGCATTGCCTGATGTAAGAGATGGACTTAAGCCGGTTCATCGCCGTATTTTATATGCGATGTCAGATCTAGGCATGTCGCCTGATAAGCCTTTCAAAAAATCAGCAAGAATCGTTGGTGAAGTAATCGGTAAGTATCACCCTCATGGTGATACTGCTGTATATGAATCAATGGTTCGTATGGCACAGGACTTCTCCATGCGTTATATGCTCGTTGAAGGCCATGGTAACTTTGGATCTGTCGATGGAGATATGGCTGCTGCCATGCGTTATACAGAGGCTAGATTATCAAAAGTAGCAATGGAACTATTGCGTGATCTTAACAAGGATACCGTTGATTTCATAGATAACTATGATGGTGAAGAAAGAGAACCTGTTGTACTTCCAGCAAGATTCCCTAACCTGCTCGTTAATGGGGTAACAGGTATTGCTGTAGGTATGGCGACTAATATTCCGCCTCATAACCTTGTAGAAGTAATCAATGGTGCTCAAGCGCTTATTCGCAATCCTGAGTTAACACCACTTGATTTGATGGAATATATTAAAGGACCAGACTTCCCGACATCGGGATTTGTTATGGGACGTGCAGGCATACGTCAAGCTTATTTAACAGGTCGTGGATCTGTTACGATGCGAGCTCGTGCTGAAATCGAAGAGAATAATGGTAAATCTCGTATTATTGTCAATGAAATTCCGTATCAAGTGAACAAAGCTCGTCTAATTGAAAAGATCGCTGAGCTTGTACGTGAAAAGAAAATTGAAGGTATTACAGATTTACGTGATGAATCAGACCGTAACGGGATGAGAATCGTTATTGAACTTCGCCGTGATGTGAATCCGAGCGTAACACTGAATAACTTGTACAAGCATACTCAGTTGCAATCTAACTTTGGTATTAATATGCTAGCGCTTGTTAACGGTGAACCTAAAACATTGAATCTTCATGATATGCTTTATCATTACTTACAGCATCAAATCGAAGTTATTCGTCGTCGTACGCAATTCGAATTGAACAAAGCTGAAGCTAGAGCTCATATACTAGAAGGTTTACGCATAGCTTTAGACAATTTAGACGAAGTTATCAAATTAATTAGAGCATCTCAAACAGCTGATGAAGCGCGTGAAGGTTTAATTTCAAGATTCTCTCTAACGATTGAACAAGCGCAAGCGATTTTGGATATGCGTTTGCAACGTCTAACAGGTCTAGAGCGTGACAAGATTGAAGCTGAATACGAAGAACTTCAACGCAAAATTGCTGAGTTTAAAGCTATTTTAGCTGACGAACAGCTAGTGCTAGATATCATTTATGAAGAGTTAGAAGAAATCAAAACTCGCTTCGGTGATGAAAGACGTACTGAAATTACAGCTAGTGATGAGGAAATATTGGATGAAGACTTAATTCCTAGAGAAGATGTGCTTATTTCAATTACTCATTCAGGCTATATTAAACGTCTGCCAGTAACTACATATCGTAGTCAGAAGCGTGGTGGTCGTGGTGTTGTTGGGATGGATACGAAGGAAAATGATTTCGTTGAGCATTTGTTCGTAACCAATTCACATCATTACTTACTGTTCTTCACGAACAAAGGTAAAGTTTACAAGATGAAAGCTTATGAAATCCCAGATCTTAGTCGTACAGCAAGAGGAACACCAATTATCAATCTTATTCAGATTGAACAAGGTGAAACAATTAATGCTGTTATTCCAGTAGTTGAATTCAACGATGAGCAATATCTATTCTTTGCAACGAGACTTGGTGTTGTTAAGAAAACACCGCTGAGCGATTATGTAAATATTCGTAAAGTTGGATTGATAGCTATATCTCTTCGTGAAGACGATGATCTAATAGGAGTTAAGCTTACGGATGGCAATCAGAACGTAATGCTAGGAACAAGTTATGGTATGTCAATCCGTTTCCATGAAAAAGATGTTCGTTCTATGGGACGTTCAGCGACAGGTGTTAAAGGTATTCAATTAGTAAAAGAAGATAAAGTTATTGATATGGACATTATTGTTCCAGATAGTGAAATTCTTGTTGTTACTTCTAATGGATATGGTAAACGTACACCTGAAGGTGAATACCGTCCGCAAAATCGTGGTGGTATTGGTATTAAAACAATTAATCAAACGGATGAACGTGGTCTAGTTGTCGCATTGAAGGTAGTCGACGATGCAGAGGATCTAATGATCATTACAGCTTCTGGTACGCTTATTCGTACAAGTATGGACGGTATTAAGTCTATGAAGCGTGATACAATGGGCGTTAAGCTTATTAATACACGTGACGAGGATACTGTAGCTACAGTAGCTCGTGTAGACAAGACAGAAGACGAAGAATTTGATGAGAATGATGAGAATAGCATTAAAAGTGAAGATTCGGATACAACAGCGGAAGTTGTAGAAGAGGTTTCAGATGAATCTACAGATACCCAATCATAATACAGAACTATAACTAGAAAGGAAGAGGACCCATGGCATCTATCAAAATTAATCAGCTTAAGATGGGTGATAAATTGATCGAAGATGTCCTCACTCCACTAGGAAGTACTTTATTTGTTAAAGATAGAGTAATCTCAG
>DXHF01000307.1 GCA_019113605.1 Candidatus Paenibacillus intestinavium | reverse complement strand
ACGACGGTCACCAAAGCCAGGAGCTTTAACCGCTACGCAAGTGAATGTTCCACGAAGTTTGTTCACAACTAGAGTAGCTTGTGCTTCACCTTCAACATCTTCAGCAATAATAAGAAGTTGTTTGCCTGATTGCACAACTTTCTCAAGTACTGGAAGAATTTCTTGAATGTTTGTAATTTTTTTGTCAGTAATTAAGATATATGGATTTTCTAGAATAGCTTCCATTTTATCTGTATCTGTAATCATGTATGGAGAGATATATCCACGATCGAATTGCATACCTTCTACAACTTCAAGTTCAGTTGCGAAGCCTTTTGATTCTTCAACCGTAATAACACCGTCATTACCTACTTTTTCCATTGCTTCAGCGATCAATTCGCCAACTTCCTCATCAGAAGATGAAATTGCAGCAACTTGTGCAATAGATTGTTTACCTGTAATCGGTTGAGAAATCGCTTGAAGTTCAAGTACTGCTGCTTTAACAGCTTTCTCGATACCTTTACGGATAACCATTGGGTTAGCACCAGCAGTTACGTTTTTCAAACCTTCACGAATCATAGCTTGAGCTAGAACTGTTGCAGTTGTAGTACCATCACCAGCGATATCGTTAGTTTTTGTAGCTACTTCTTTAACTAGTTGAGCACCCATGTTCTCGAATGCATCTTCAAGTTCGATTTCTTTAGCGATAGAAACACCATCGTTAGTAATTAGTGGGCTACCGAACTTTTTCTCAAGAACTACGTTACGTCCTTTTGGTCCAAGTGTTACTTTAACTGCATTAGCAAGTGCATCTACACCGCGAAGCATAGAGCGACGAGCATCTTCACTAAATTTAATTTCTTTAGCCATGATTAAGTCCTCCTAAAATTTTTTATGGAATCTCCGTGAGTTACTATCTGCGAATAAAAAATCGCATCAGAAGCATAAGCTAAAAACTTATTGTGTATGTGTATTTGAGCGCGAGCCTATTCGAAGATCGCGTGTATGTCGCTTTCCTTCATGATCAAGTATTCTTTACCTTCATACTTGATTTCTGTACCAGCATATTTAGAGAACAGAACGCGGTCGCCTTCTTTAACTTCCAAAGCAACACGAACGCCATCTTTAAGTGCGCCGCTTCCTACAGCGATAACTTTACCCTCTTGTGGTTTTTCCTTAGCCGTATCCGGCAATACAATACCACTAGCTGTTGTTACTTCTTGTGCAATTGGTTCAACCAATACTCGTTCACCCAAAGGTTTAATCATTGAAAAAAGCCTCCTTATATGAATGGTTCAATTTGTAACACCTTTTAGCACTCGACCACTGATAGTGCTAACAACTATTATTCTACCTATTTTCTTGTCTGATTTCAAGTATTTACTCAAAAAAAATACCTATCCATTTGTAGCAATAGGTACGATATACATTCCGGTCTCCTCATCCTTGCGAATAATTGCCTTTACTCCGTAAACTAATTCCATTAATTCGCTTGTCATAATGGTCTCCGGTTCACCTTCAGCAATAATATTGCCATCTTTCAACACTTTTATGTCATCGCTATAACGAATCGCTTGGTTCACATCATGGAGCACCATTACAATCGTTAAACCATGCTCTCGATTCAATTGTTGTACAAGATCAAGCAATTCAATCTGATAGTAAATATCGAGAAATGTCGTTGGTTCATCGAGGAACAGAATCGATGTTTTCTGCGCAAGTGCCATCGCAACCCAAGCACGCTGCTTCTGTCCACCAGATAGCTCATTCAAGCGACGACTGCGGAACTCCGTAAGCTTCGTACACGCAAGTGCCCACTCCACTGCCTCGCGATCCTCATCCGTCTCTGACGAGAACATATGACGATAAGGTAGACGTCCATACTCCACTAATTTTTCTACCGTTAGATCATAGGGTGCTTCATTCTGTTGATGCACAACGGCTAGAATGCGGGCTAATTCCTTAGATTTCAACTGCTGTAAGTCACGTCCATCAATAATAATTTGACCAGCACTTGGCATATTGTTGCGAGCTAGTAATGCTAGCAACGTTGATTTCCCACTGCCATTAGGTCCAATGATCGTCGTAATCTTACCTTGAGCAATTGAAGTTGAAAGTTCACTTAAAATTTGTTCACTGTTTTTGTATTGAAAGCTAATTCTGTTAATTTCCATTAACTCGATCCCCCCTCATCAACATAAAGATTAGGAATGGACCACCAATAATCGTCATAATAACAGAGGCTGGTATTTCCATCGGTGCGATAATCGTTCTCCCGATCGTATCCGCTAGTAAAATAAGTAATCCCCCTAGTATTGCGCAAAACGGAATAAGAATCTTATGATCAGTCCCAACCATTTGACGGGCAATATGTGGAATTAATAGACCAACAAAAGCAATTAAGCCGCCAATAGCAGTTGCAATTGAAGCTAACAACACCGCTACAAATGAAATAATCACTCTTGCACGCATGACACGTAAACCTAAATTACTAGCTGTACGATCCTGCAACGACAACATATTGCACCATGTACTAAGCAGTACTGCAATAATTAAGCCAATAGAGCTGTAGAGCAAAATCATTTCCACATCATTCCATGTTTTCATGGAGAACATAGAGCTCACTGCTTGATTGACATTACCTACTGCATAGCTACCGCGATAGTTGAACAATTGACTAAGTCCAGAGAACATCGCATTAATAGCTACACCGACAAGAATTAGTCGTAATGGTTGTAGTCCTGAGCGCCAAGAGAATAAATATACTAAGAAGCATGCTACTAGCCCACCAATAACGGAGAACGCCGGCATCCAAAAAATAAGTGTAGGCGACAATGTAGCAATTAATACGGATACAAAGCCTGCTCCAGATGAAATTCCGATTACTCCAGCATCTGCTAATGGATTACGCATCACCGCTTGCAATAGTACACCAGATACTGCGAGTGCAGCTCCAGTCATTATAGATACAATAATACGAGGCAAACGAAAATCTCGAATGACATCAACATGATCATTACCACCATAGATTAATCCTTGAATGAGTTCCCAAGGTCCAACCTTAATACTTCCCGTTGCAGCAGAATACAATGCGACTGCAACAAGCAAAACTACTGCAGTGACAAAGTAAATCGTTTTTTTCATAGGTTAAATTATCCTTTCCGATCCGGATAGAGCATTTCAGCAAGTATATCTAACGCTTCATCTGCCGCTAAATTACCTGTCGTTCCAAAGAAATCTTCAGGCAAATCATAGACACGTTCATCCTTCACTGCGTTGAAATGCTTCCAAATATCATTTTGCTTAAATTCAGCATCGAACATTTCAATCACTTCTTCTGGCATCCCATGAGCAGCACGAAGTATAACATCAGGATTTCCTTGATGAAGATATTCTGTATTAGCTGAGACGAATTCGACTTTCGAATCTGTTACGATGTTAGCGCCACCTAATTGCTTCACAAGATCACCAATATATGAATTTTCTGTAGCAACGAGATAACTACCTGGAATTCCCATTAATATTAATACGCTAGGCGCCTGTTGACCTGCAACATCCGCTTTAATATCATCAATTTTCTTATCATAGCTTGCAACAAGTGTCCTCGCTTGTTCTACTCGATTGAACTCTGCACCAAGCTTTGTAATTTCGTTCTTCATATCTTCAATGCTTGTAAAATCTAGAAATCTTGCTTCGATTCCTAATCCTTTAAATGTATCTTCCAAATCATGTTGTAATGTCGTTACCGATAATACATGAGTAGCTTTCAGAGACTTCACAAGCTCCATATCGGGGCTCATCGGGTTACCAATCTTAACAGCTTCGCTATATCGTTCTGGCAATGATTTGGCAGTAGATGGTATGCCTACTACATTAAGATCAAGCTCGGCAAGAATTTCAGTAATAGCAACAGTAGTCGATACGATGCGATAATCAACATCATCTAAGCTTGGAGTCGCTATATTGTTGCCTGCTGTATTGGATGGTGGATTAACAGATTCATTCTCTTTAACTCCATTAGAGCTACAACCTGCTATGAATAATATACATAATGTCAAACCAATGGCGATAAGCTTCACACGTTGCGTCTTTTCTAGCATTGTATAACGTCCTTTCATTAACTCCCTATAAATACACTATGAGGACCTCGATTAATCGATGTCCTCATGGTGTAAACTATTCATTTCATAACACAACCCGAAAGGCATGTTTCATATTATTACTGCATAAATTATTGAGCGCGTCCAATGATTGTTACTGCTTCAGCACGCGTAGCTTGCCCGTTAGGACCAAATGTGTCAGTAGTAAGACCAGTAACTAGCCCAAGCTTCACTGCAGTAGCTACATATGATTTCGCATAAGTAGGGATAGCATCACTATCTTTGAACGTTAGCTCATCAGCAGAAGCAAGTTCTGTAATGTTTAATGCTTTAACAACCATTACAGCCATTTCTGCACGTGTAATATTGTTGTTCGCACGGAATGTTTCATCTTGGTAGCCTGTAATAATTCCAGCGTTTACCGCTTGTTTCACAAATGGAACTGCCCATACTTGAATGCTAGCAGCATCTTTGAATGTTAATTCATTGCTAGCAACTGGTAGATCAAGAGCAGTTGCAATTAATTTGGTAAATTCAGCACGAGTAATATTTTTGTTTGGTTGGAATGTACCGTCTGTATAACCATTTACAATACTTTTCGCTACTGCTAAGTTAATAGCATCTTTTGCCCAATGATCAGTAACATCAGAGAAGCTTACGTTTTGCGCAACAACTTCAACTAATGCATTAGTAGCTGTAACGATTTGTTCATTAGATTTCAAGTAGCTATTTGTAGCTGTAGCTGTTTCAATTGCAGTCGTTAGTGCTGCAGAAGGAGTAGTTACTGCATTCGCTACTGCAAGTGCTTTAACTAGGTTAGCTTTTGCTGCATCAACGTTACTACCGATGACGATATCAATACCATGAGATTGTGGCTCAGTGAATACATCTGGAACCATGTAAGAAGCAGATGCTTCGATTACTGCTTTCACATCAGTTACTACATAATCCAATGTGAAGAAAGTTACTTCCTGTGGACCAGTGCGGCCGTTTACCGTTGCAACATACTGGGCAACTTTAGTACCAGCTTTTCCTTCAACTGTAACAGTTACATCGTATACTTGCTGTACATCAAGACGTAGATACGTTACGCCGTCTTTTGTATATGTTTTTGGATTGGAAAGATAGTTAGCCATGGAAGAAATTTTGCTAGCATCACTTTTGTTAACAAAATATACTGCAGCTTCTGTTGGATTCTCGTTTAGTGCTACTTTTAACTCCTTAAGCGCTACTTCCAAATCAGCTTTTTTCGTTACATAGTTATTTGCTTTTTCAGCAGCGGCAAGAGCCGTTTGAAGCGCAGCTGTTGGAGCTTTTTCTAATTGCGCTTGCTCGATTAATGTTGCAAGCTCAGCTTTTGCAGCATCGATATCATTACCAATTACGATGGATAGATCATGAACTTGTGTTTCTGTAAATACGCCAGGGACGAAGTAAGAAGCTTCTGATTTAATAATTGCTGTTGCATCTGTTAATGCATAATCAAGTGTGAAGAATGTTACTTCCTGAGAACCGTTACGGCCTTCTACTGTTTTCACATATTCATCAACTTTAGTGCCTTCTTTACCTTCAACTGTAATTTTCACACTATATACTTGCTGAACATCTAGTCGCAAATACGTAACGCCATCTTTTACATATGTTTTTGGTTCAGATACATAAGCTGCCATACTTGATAATTTCGCAGTATCTCCACTATTAATGAAATGTACAAGTGCTGCTGTTGCAGTCTCTTGATTACTAGAAATAGCCGGTACTTCTGCCGCCAATGCAAATGCTGGAACTGACCCTACTAGCATAGCTGCCACTACAGCTGTTGATAGATGCTTAACCATTTTCTTTTTCATTATTCATGCTCCTCAAATTTTTTATTAGTTTCTCGATGAACTACTTTATTAATAAAAATAGCATCGAAAGCATATTTTTTGGTTTTTCCTAATTATTTATTGCGTTTACGACTGATAACCATCCAAGCAATAGCGCCTGCAATAAACATTATCGCAATAATAATAATGATTGTAATAGCAATAGTACCGCCTTGTTTTTCTTCTATATCAACGGTAAATTGATCCGTTTCAACTTCAGTAGTGCCTTCTAATGCTTCATTAGCAGTAATACCTTCTGCCGTTACAATGAATTCATCATCCATTGTTAAAACTAGAGATGCATCTACATCCTCTTCAGGCGATGAACCTTCATTTTCTCGCTCAGCAGCGATATCTCCAATATCTATCACTTGAATATCGTCTGTCTTTTCAGTATTCGCATCAGAATCTGGCGAAGCAGTGTTCGATCCTGCATTGTCAGGCGAAGTTATTGCTACCGCTTCAGTTGGAGCTTTGGGCTTATCTGAAGTTGATGGTTCCGCTGTATTTGTGTTTGTTGTTGTTTCTTTCGTTGGTTCTGACGCTGGTTCTGCTACTGGTTCAGGTTCAGGTGTTACTTTAGGTGTTGATGTTGGCTTAGCTGTCGGTTTGGGTGTTGCAGTTGGAGTAGTTGCTGCCTTCGCCACCAGTTTCATCGAATCTGAATAAAATTTGAATCTAGCCTCATAGCTATGTAAGTAATCTATTTCGGGAATATCAACCGTCATGGAGGATAATAGTAGGTCGTCAAAGCTATTAACTTTGAATTCCGCAACTCTCGAATTAGCCTTTTCATTCGTTGAAACAACTTTTGCATCAATCATTTTCCCATTGCTTTGTGTTGCAAACGCAATAACCCAAGCATGTTGATTAATGGTCGTTTGTACTGTTATGTTACCGTCTTTTACAATAACTTTAGCAGGCTTATCCCAATATCCATCAGCAAGTGAAGTAGAATCATCTTTGGTGTCGCCTCTTAGTATTTCATAATTAATTGTATATTCTCCATCCTCAAGCGCTGCCGCTGCCATTGCATGAGAAGTACTTAATATGATTAATAGTAAAGACATTACAACGACTGCAAGTAATTTTCTTATATAATCCCTTTGAGAGATCATAGACACCTCCTAAATATAAGTAAAGTCATTATTGATTATCATTCTCATTTGATATTACATGATTTCAAAAGAAATAGTCAACCGATTTATGACATTTCTAAGAAGCTTCAATGATATGTCATTATTCAGACATAAGTTGTCTCTTTCCTTCAATCCATAACTATGTCACAATTAGTAACGAGATTAAGAATCATTATCAAAGTCGAAATCTAGTACTACAAATTTATTACCATTACATATAGTTTCTAAATTCGTTAAAGGAGACATAATGATGCACAAATACACAAAACTTTTAGCTTGCATGGTGCTAACATGTACTATTCTATTAGCTGGCTGTGGTACAGCTACAAAACCAGCTGCTACAAATGAAGCAACTGGGGAGCAGATAACCGTTACCGATTTCAATGATCGAACGATTACCATTAATGGTGTCCCTGACAAAGTTGCCGCTTTAAGCATCGGGGAAACGAACATTATCTACTCACTTGAAGGCACTTTAGTTGGTCGTCCGACGACAGATGTCCCGCTCCAATGGGAATCATCCTACGATGTACGTGAGATTGGTACAACACATGAGGTTGATCTAGAACAAATCGCTTATGTAAAACCACAAGTCATTCTCGCGCACAACATAATGAATGCAAAGGATGTTGCAAAGCTCGAAAACATCGGTGCCAAAGTTGTTCTTACTAGCGGTAACTCAGTTGCAGATATTCAACGCCAAATTACGATATTTGGCGCTCTGCTGCAAAAGCAAAGTAAAGCTGAGCAGTTAGTGACTGAGATTGATAGTAAGCTGACTGAATTAGCTGCTGAATCGAAGGCACCTGTCCCTGCACTAATCGTATATGGTGCTCCAGGCACATTTATGGCCGCATTACCTAGCTCACTAGCAGGTGATATTCTTTCACTTTCAGGAGGGACTAATATTGCTGCAGATTATCCGCAGTTAGCTAGTTATCCGCAGTATGCAACACTTGATATGGAACGGATTGTCGAGTCTAACCCACAAGCTATTTTCATTATGACCCATGCTGATCCGGAAGAGGTCAAGGATAGCTTCATTCGTGAGATGGAAGCTAGTAAAGCATGGAATAGTATCGACGCAGTGAAAAATGGTCATATCGAAGTCTTACCCGCGGAACTGTTTGGCTCTAACCCTGGTACACGTATTAATGAATCGCTGGATTATATGTACAAAGTACTTCATCCATAGTTATTCAGACTAACTTGTATATATTCAACGTTACAAAGAAAGGGAGTGTCTCATAAGTAGATTAATCTACTTATGAGACACTCCCTTTCTAATTAGCCTCTATATGTGCAATAGTAATCCATCGCATTACGCATATATAAAGTTGGACTTTATGTCCTATTTACTATAATTATTACTTATCCGTCTCTTCATCTACCCACTGACTATCCGACAATAGCTGCTTCTTATACACTGTACCCGAAAGCCAAACACTAATTTCGTACAGCACAATAAGTGGAATAATGACGAGAATATCTGAAATAAAGTCCGGCGGTGTAATCAATACACCGATTACCGTCATTAAGAAGTAAGCTATCTTTCTCATTTTCCGAAGGCGAATTGGATTAACGATACGAATAGCTGTCAAAAACATAATGACTAATGGAAGCTCAAATAATAAAGTAATCGGCAATATAATGCTGAACATAAAATCGAAATATTGTACAACACCAAATGTTTCGGCTAACCCTAACCGCGCCGAAACTGCTCTTGTAAAGCCAAATGCCAACGGAAACACGACAAAATAAGCAAATGATAATCCAATTAACGCCATAAATACGGCAAGTGGAACATATTTCAATGTTGAACGTTGCTCATGGGGTAATAAAGCAGGCTTCACAAATAACCATAACTGCAGTACCGTGAACGGTAGTGTCACAATCAATGCGACAACAAAAGCAACCTGCATATAGATGCCAATACCGTCCCAGAATGAGAACGTATGTAAGACTAGCGTGCCAGATGCTGGCTTTTCGTTCAATAAAAACTGATACGTTGGTTCTGCTATAACAAGTCCTAATATAAGACCTAGTACGATTATAATTAGTATATATACTACTCTTTTACGCAGCTCGGTTAGATGCTCAACTATCGACATTAATCCTTCTTCTGACATCAATCTATCTCTAGCGGAAGCCAAACGCTCCAATTGTTTTCGTGGTACACTCATTCGCGCGACTTCCCTCTTTTCGCTTCATTGATTAACAAGCAAGAAAAAAGCGGACCAAACTAATCTGGTAGCCGCTTATTGTTTTTCTCTGCTTGCTCTGATTGATTCACTTCAACGCGAGATACATCCTCGCTCTTCTTGTCGTTGGAATCCATCATCTCACTAGCGCCCGTCTTAAACTCGCGTAGTGTACGCCCTACTGCTCGTCCAAGCTCAGGTAGCTTATTGGGACCGAACAAAAGCAACGCTACTAACACTAACAAAATAATCCCAGTTATACCTATACCACCCATTACAATTCCTCCTAAAACTTTTTATATACTTCTCGATTCTACTTCCTTGCTTATGAAAAGTAGCATCGGAAGCATTATCTAAAACTTTTCATCTCACTTAGCAGCCAAGTAAACCGCCATAGCCAAGAGCGACAACATCTTCCTTTTCAATCTTCTCACCTAGCAATAGTCTTGGGAGAAATACATCAAAAGAAGTGTAAGGATCATGCATAACACAGCCTGGTAAGCCAATAATTGCTATATCCTGCAAATAGGCTATAAGCAGCATCGAGCCTGGCAGCATAGGTGTTCCATAACTTACAATATGCGCTCCTGTCGCCTTAATAGCAGCTGGAGTACGATCATCTGGATCAACAGACATACCGCCAGTTACTATTATCATATCATAACCTTTAGCTTGTAAATATTGAATTTCTTCAACAATTTTGGCACGATCATCCGTTGCAAAGCGTTGCTCCACAACCGTCGACCCTAGTGCCTCAAGCTTCGCTTGTACAGCAGGTCCAAATTTATCCTTAATTCTGCCATTATACACTTCGCTACCAGTTGTAAGCAACCCTATACGTCTAGCTGGTAAAGGAACAACCGATATTGGTGCTACCCCATATTTTTCACGATACTTCGTAGCAATACTCTCTACTTGCTTAATCTTTTCTTTCGATACAATAAGCGGTATTGCTCTAGTCGCAGCAAGTTGTCCTCCTTGCTTCACCACTTTATTGGTCACGATAGTTGCCAATGCGATTTCGCCAATCGCATTAACGGCATCGACTACTTCTTTCGCTATTTTGGCAACGCCAGCAATATGAGCTTTGACGCTTACTTTTCCCTCATGCGGTTCATTACGCAATAACTGCTCGTCCATCAACGCGTCAGCCATTAACTTAGCAGCATCATCCTCATGGAGATCAAGTGAACCTAATTCCATTACATAAATATGCTCTTTACCGATATCAAGTAATTTGGGAATATCTGCTTCAGTAATCATATGACCTCGCTGGAACAGTCTACCCTTGAATTGACCTGGAATGATTTGCGTCAGATCATGTGCAAGTCTTAGTCCAATCGCATCATAAACAGAAACCTCCCTAAGTGAGGTTTCTGTTACAGTAGTATGTGAATTCATAGCGTTGTCATCATGTCCGTATAATTGTGTCATCTCACTTAATCCCCTAAAACTTTTCATATACATATAACTACATGCATATGAAAAGTAAATTCGTAAGCACTATTCTAATGCTCTAGTAACTCTCCCGATAATATTCCTAATGCATGTGGTATTTGATCCATAATAGCCAATAAGCTTTCTGATACGCCCTTCGGACTGCCTGGTAAATTAATAATTAATGCTTTGCCGCGAGTACCGCATATGCCACGAGATAGCATAGCACGTCTCGTCTTATGCAATGCGCCCATTCGCATCGCTTCAGCAATTCCTGGAACTTCACGATCAATGACTTTCAATGTAGCTTCTGGTGTTACATCCCTTGCTGAAAGTCCAGTACCACCTGTCGTAATAACGAGATCTGCTCCATAATATTCTGTCATCTCAATCAATGCTGCCATAATCTCATCTTGCTCATCTGGAACAATTCGATAATCAACGATCTGGCCACCTAGTTCATCTTCAACTAGTTCTCTGACAACCTGTGCACTTACATCTTCACGTTCGCCGCGTGCACCTTTATCGCTTGCCGTAAGTATTGCAACCTTCCATTGCATCTCCAATTCCTCCATCCTTCTCTCTACAGCTTACTCTTTCTATAGTTCTAGCACTGGCTATCATTCAACTCTTTCAAAGTCCCCGTGTACTCCACCGGTTTTCTTCATAAGCTGCGTCGGACCGATAATCATATCTTTCTGCAATGCTTTACACATATCATATATTGTTAAGGCGGTGGCGGATGCAGCAGTAAGTGCTTCCATCTCTACGCCTGTCTTCCCAGTAATCTTCACTGTCACCATAATATACAGCTCGTCGATATCATTATCAGTGAATGAAATATTAACTCCATTTAACGCTAGAGGGTGGCACATTGGAATCCATTCAGATGTTTTCTTTGCTGCCATAATTCCCGCTACTTGCGCTACAGCTAGTACATCGCCTTTCCCTATCTTGCCTTCTTTAATCTTCTGTAAAGTAGTTGGTAGCATCTTGACCATTGACGTTGCCGTAGCTTCGCGCTTTGTAGCCTCTTTATCAGATATATCTACCATTTTTGCTCTACCTTGTTCATTAAAATGAGTGAACTCCACTATTTTCGTTACTTCCTTTCATTCTATGAACATTTCGTAATTCCT
>DXHF01000306.1 GCA_019113605.1 Candidatus Paenibacillus intestinavium | reverse complement strand
AATGTAACTAAGAAGTTAGACCAGAAACTTGGTGTCTTCATCTTCTCGTGTTTTAATGTGAATCCATATTCTTTACGAAGTTCTTCAAGTTGTGGAACAGAACTAGTTGCGGCACGAGATGTAAAGCTTTGACTACTATCATCTGCTGGCACTTGTGTATACTTACCTGTTACAAAGTAGGATTGATCTTCAAACCTCAACACTAATTCTGCCACATTCCCTGATTCGATTGCTGTAATTAGCTGATCGTATCTCAAAGGTTCGGAAGTATCACCTGTTTTACTAATGTAGTTATAGATCCCTATCGTAACCAAAAAAATAATTAAATAATAACTTGTATTACGGATGAACCGTTTCATCCCCTACCTCCTCTCAGACGCTTCAATTATTTTAACATAGCATGTCTTTCGATAACAACGTATTGCTGTTAGAGAGAACATGCCCGGCCAGTCCTAAGAATAGATTTCTGGCTTAAGGATGCCGATAAATGGCAAATTACGATACTTTTCAGCAAAGTCTAAGCCATAACCGACAACGAACTCGTCTGGTAATGTATATCCCTTATAATGGGGCTGAAGATCTACGGTACGTCGAGCAGGTTTGTCAAACAACGTTGCAACAGTAACTGATGCCGCATTGCGATGCTCTAATACATCGATCAAATAGCTTAATGTAAGACCACTATCGATAATATCTTCTACAATGATCACGTCACGACCTTCAACGGAAACATCAAGGTCTTTAATAATTTTAACAACGCCTGATGAAATTGTAGATTGGCCATAGCTTGAGACGGCCATAAAATCGATTTCTAGCGGGATTTTGATCTCTTTCACAAGATCAGACATGAAAATAAATGCACCTTTTAAGATACAAATAACGAGTGGGTTGCGACCTGTAAAGTCCTTCGTCAATTGTTCACCAAGCTCTTTCACCTTTTGTGAAATTTGTTCCTCACTATATAGCACTTCTTGAATGTCGTTTAACAACTGAAATCCTCCTACACTTAACTATGTTATGTTTCTAAATCAAGTTCATTCCTATTCATCGATCAAGCTTAAACTTTGAACTTCCTCAGCAGACTCATCGTTATCAAAGTCCGCTTTTTGAACTTACCTTAAAGCATGTAATCACAATATAAGTATTCGTTTGCTCATTAACTAAGCTATAACTTGATCTACGCACACCAGGAAGCCAGATAATTTGATTCGAATGCTGGAGCAAGATTGGATAGGTATCGCGTTCAGATATAGCGATTTTTTCATCCACGAACATATCTTGCACTTTTTTCGTTCCATTTAACCCTATAACATTCATTCGGTCACCAGTTAATCGGGAACGAATGGTAAGTGGAAACGAAATCGTATCATAATCAAACACCGCTTCATATCTAGAAGCTGGACTTGGCAGTTGTGCATCGCCCTCGTAAAGCTTACATGAGATCGACCAATTACCGTATTGTACCATACAAGGTAGCTGTTGTTGTTCAATGATGAGTGTCTTAGCTTTTGTCGACTGGAAAAGTAAATAATTATTACTATGTACAAAGCGCAATATATCGTATTCGCGGACGCATACGATCCCTTCGCCGACATCGATACGATACGTGGATGTCGCAGTATTTCCTGCAGCCCATCGTATTCGCTCTATGCCCTCGAACGAAATGCTAGTTACTTCTTGAGAAAGATAACTTAATATTAGTTTAATCAATCTTCTTTGTAAAGCAACGTGAGCGTCTAATAACACTTTGCAATTAATTATTATACTCTGATCTTGATGTTTCACATCTTCTACAAACATTTGATTGACTTGTTGCTGCATCCAATCATCTTCAACTCCCGCTACATCAGCAAGTCGTGCTAACGATTGTGTTAGCTTCGGATTAAATGTTTCCAAGTAAGGAATAACATCTAGTCGAATTTTATTACGGAAATAATCTCGATGCTCATTACTACTGTCATTAACATATCGTATTTGCTGTTCCTGGCAGTAAACAATCAAGTCATCCTTCCTCATACGAAGTAGAGGGCGAATGAGTTCCACGTTTTTTTCAGAACGCTTCATAGCCATACCACTTAGCCCTGAAATACCGGTCCCTCGTAAAATATGCATAAGTACCGTTTCAGCTTGATCATCACCATGGTGGGCAAGTGCAATGTAGTTGGCATTATGACGTTCACATACTTCATAGAGGAACGCATATCTTCGTTGCCGAGAGGCCGCTTGGCTATTGCCTCTGTTTTCCTGCAAATAAAGTGGCATATCTAGTTCTGTATATTCACATATAAGTGCTAATTGCTTGGCAGCCTGTCTAACTAGCTCATATTCTGCAGCAGACTCCCCGGGTCGAAACCCATGATTAACATGGGCAACGACCAACTGGAGCGAGTCACGTAATGCGATACTATGAAGGATATGTAGCAATGCCATCGAATCAGGTCCTCCTGAAACGGCCACAACAATCGTACTATTTGGTTGCCATAATTGTTGACTCTTTGCTACATTCCAAGCTTCTTCAACCAATTCCATAACATGCACCTCCTTCTAACCTATGTTCAAAAATTGCAATATTAAGTAGTGAGAAGGCTCGTTCCTTTAGCAAATCTAACTATTTCAGTAATCCACCAAGATCCAATAAAGCTATGGAAGCTACCGTACATAATGAAAGTACCGATATCGCAATAAGCACCTTCAGCCAACGCGGCGTTTTATTAGATTTCACACTAGCTTTCCGTCGATGCGCTAACATTCTCCAAGCCTCTGCAGCCTCTTCACCGTCACGAAAATGTCCATGAAATGCCTTAAGTAACCAGCCTTCATAAGGCGCAAGCTGAGGAATCGTTTTGACAATTGCCATTAGCTCCTCAATTGACCGATTTTGCGGTATTAACTCATTCGTAGCTTGACTTAATTTACGTGGGGCAAACAACTGAACACAAAGCGTAGCAAATGAAAATAAATCGTAAGCTGGGTCAGCACAGCGAGTTCCGCTATTCCAATAGCCACGATCATATATTTCCGTAAACTGTTTCACACTCTTTCCTATTTTGGTTGCACCACCGTAATCAATTAACTCCACATGACCGTATTCCGCAGCAATAATGTTTTCCACCTTCAAATCACCAAAAATCCAGCCTGCTTGATGAAGTTGACCAAGACGACGTAGCATATTCAATGCTAGCAATGGAAACCACTCTTGCCCATTTTGCTCAATATAAGAAGGAATATCTAACCCCTTTACATAGCGCATCGTATAGAAAGAATATTCTTTTCCGTCTGGCATAATACAATCATCAACGTCTTTTAAGTAATTATCGTTAGCTGACACATCACGCCCGGCTAACGCTTTAAGCGCATTGATTTCAGATTGTAGATCGATCGCATTGGCACCGATTTTCAAAGCATACCAGTTCCAATCTTTAGAGACTAGAAATACTTTACCATTAGCGCCCTCGCCAAGCAATCTTTCGACATGATATTGTTGACCTTTCCACTTACCTACAAGAACATTTCCCTTTTTCAAGAGTAATTTAGATAGCGTCGTCACCCATTATCCCATCCATTTCTGTCCGGTCATATGGCGCTTTCGCTCTTTGCTCGGTATAAAATTCCACAGCTTTCATAAGCGCGGGACCTGTTGGTGTTGTACCACTCATATGCAGCTTCGGAAAAATCGATTGCATCCCTTTAAGATGCGTCGTCCATTGCAAATCAACAACACAATCCTCCTGATGCTTCGCACCTGGGAAGTGAAGCACTGCAATTTCGCTTTTACCTTCTCTAGCTTGCAAGCTCAGCATAAGATCATAGATAGCTTCCTCTACAGATGCTAGCTTAGGACGCATGCTTGCACTCGCATCAATGAGTAATGCGACTTGCAATTCCGTTGTCTCTGTAAGCTCATCCATGACGCGCACGACCTCACTGCGCTTCTCTGGAGCTAATGCCTCTATAGAGTGATTACCGAGTACATGCTGCAGCTCCTTCTGCACAGCTATTTGTATCGTTTGTACAACCGTTTTGCGTGTCATCATCTGGACAGTTTGCGCAAGCTCCTTCGTCTGGACAAGTCTACTTAATCCTCCACCTGCTCTAGCAATCTCATGAATTTCGGCCGAACCATACTCTCCTAATTCACCTTGATCCACTACTCCGATAACATTAACCGAGATTCCTTCGGATTTGGCGTGGGCCGCAGCGACAACAGGACTCATCCCAACATTAGAACAACCGTCTGTAATAAGTAATATTTGCTTCATCACTATACCTCCTCAAACTTTTCGTCCACACTTCGTTATCTACTCGTGAAAAGCAGATCAGAAGCCTAGTCTTCGTATTCCAGACATAGATAGGACTATATAGCTCTATCTTTGCCGAAATGAGAGGAAGTTAACCCTAGCAAACTACTTATTTCTTAG
>DXHF01000305.1 GCA_019113605.1 Candidatus Paenibacillus intestinavium | reverse complement strand
GAAACCTATCTACAAGAGCATGGATATAACGATATGGCAGCTGTAAGTTATGATCACTTCGGCAATACGGGATCGTTCACTTATGTGTACAACCAGGATGATGTATATATTTATCCAGATAAACTTTCGATTAAAGTAGCGTTGGATGATGGTCAAATTCTCGGCTTCCAAGCAAATGAATTCGCAGCACATCATCGTCAGCGTCAAATTCAAGAGCCAGCAGTTTCGCTTGCGGAGGCGATGCAAGCTCTCAATCCGAATTTGCGAATAAAGGAACAGCGGATGGCAATTATTAAAGGTGACCTTGGTGCGGAAGTGCTTTGCTATGAATTCACAGGTTCGATTAACGGTAATTTGTATCGTATCTATATTAACAGCGACACGGCACTTGAAGAAACAATTGAGAAATTGAGTAGAGAAGATCAAAAAGCTAGTGATTAAGTAAAGTTTATGATAGCTCCTCCAGTTCGTAAGTGGTATAATATCACTTGCGGAGGGGGAGCTATGTTGATTGTACCTAAAGTAAGTCAAATGATGTTCTTTCATCTTAAGACTGATGAGGTTGAGGATTCATTAATGGAGTTCAAATCTCGTGTAGCTGATGAAAATGAAGATAGTTTATTTATTGAATTTCCAATTGAAACAGTAACGGGAAAAGTAAAAAGATTGCATGTTGGGGATATTCTATCTGCTCATTTTATTACAACAACAGGGGTAAAACATTTTTTTGAAACTCATGTTACGAATGTAATACTGGGGGAATTTCCACTTGTTGAATTAGCTAGACCATCACAAGATAATATGACGTCTATCCAACGTAGAAACTTTTTCAGAGTTATGACAGAAGTCGATATAGCAGTTCGTGATGAGAAAGGGCAACAGTTAATATTTAAGACGGATGATATTAGTGGCGGCGGAATTTCTTTTATAATCGACCGTCATATTCATTTTGAAGCAGCTGAAAAGCTTAATTGCTGGGTGTTATTACCGCATCGTAATGGAACGATTGAACATAGTAATTTCATAGGCGAAGTATTACGATTAAAGGAATTAGAAACAGGTCGTAAAATCGTTATGATGAAGTTTGATGAGATTGTTGAAACTGAGCGTCAACGAATTATTCGTTTCTTGTTCGAAAAACAGATCGAATTACGTGAGCGATGAATATTACATACACAATGGGATACGATAACGATATCTAACATTTCGAGGTGTCAATATGAAATCCCGTAACCTATACATAAAATGGATTGATCGATACAGTAAATTAGCGATGAAATGGATCTTTATCTGCTTATTAGTCATTATAATTGTGCAAACAATATTGCAGGTCAAAAGCATTAGACAACTTATTGTACCAACGGAACGATGGGAAGGAAGGTAGTTCAAAAAGCGGACTTTGATAACGATGATTGGCTATCGTAGGTTACTCGACATCGAATATGAAGCGAACTTGGAAAGTACGGTTCGCGTGTACGTAATCATGTACACTTGCGCTTCCGCCTTTCTCAAGTAGCGCTCCATCTTCTCGATTCTGAAAGCCCACTTTTTGAACCTTTATTTAAAGTTATTTCAAAAGATTAGAGTTCGAAAGATTGAAGTTCAAAACAACATATTCGATATCGAATATGGAGGTCCTTATGTTTCCGAGGTATGCTACCGATGAATGTTTCTTTCAGAAACATTGTAGGATCGCGTGTACGTAATGATGTATACTTGTGCTTCAACTTTCTTAAGTAACGCTCTATCTCCTTAGTTTTGCAAGCCCATACTTTCTATGTTATAATTTGGTCTACTCGCAGGCTATGCCTGCTTTTTGTTTTGCGTTAACTTGAAGGGGGTTGTCTTATAGCATGACAATGGATGGAGTGAGTCGCATTAATATTGCGATTGATGGACCTGCTGGAGCTGGAAAAAGCACAGTAGCTCGTCAAGTAGCTTCTAAGTTAGGCTATATATACGTCGATACTGGTTCGATGTATCGTGCAGTTACATTACATGCACTGCGTAACGGTGTAAGTGCTAATCAATCAACGGAATTACAGCAAATGGTTGAGCAGTTAGAGATTAAATTGATTCCAACTTCAGTAGGACAAATGATTCTATTGCAGCAAGAAGATGTTACTGCATTGATTCGTACGCGAGAAGTTACAACGGAGGTTTCGCATTATGCTTCCAATGAACATGTGCGTAGCCATCTAAGTAAGCTGCAAAGAGCACTTGCTGTTAACAAAGGAATCGTTATGGATGGCAGAGATATTGGCACACATGTATTGCCTACTGCAGAATTGAAAGTTTTTCTAACGGCATCTGTAGAAGAACGTGCACTTCGTCGTTATAAGGAATTAACATCGGACAATTACATTCCACTAGAGCAACTCGAAGCGGAAATCGCGACGAGAGACAAGCTAGATGAAACAAGAGAAATCGCACCGCTTATTCAAGCTGAAGATGCTATTCTAATAGATAGTAGTCATATCGGTATTGATGAGGTTACCGATTTAATTGTTAGTCTAAGTCAAAAAAAACTAGCGGAGGTAACGGGATAGATGTCATATAAAATTTTTCGAGCTATATTACGTTTCTTATACCGTATACTATTCCGAATCAATGTGGTTGGCACAGAAAACATTCCAGCTGATGGAGCAGTAATTATCGCTTCCAATCATAGTAGTCTATTAGATCCACCGGCGGTTGGGATATTAATTAAGCGTCAAGTTCGCTTTATGGCAAAGGAAGAATTGTTCAAAGTGCCTGTACTGGGCATGTTAATTCGTTCTTTCGGTGCATATCCTGTGAAGCGTGGTGGGGTAAGTATCGATGCTATAAAGTCTTCTATTAACCTATTGAAATCTGGAGAAGTAATGGGAGTATTCCCAGAAGGTACTCGCAAAAAAGGCGATGATGGTGCAGGAGCTAAAAAAGGCACAGCTATGATTGCATTGCGTAGTAAAGCGACAGTTATTCCTACTGCAATTATTGGTAATTATCGTTTATTTAGAAAGACGACCATTGTCTATGGTAAGCCTGTTGATATTCAAAATGTTACAGCAACAGAAGATATCGATCAATATGAAGCGGTAACGAATGAAATCATGAAGCAAATTTATTTGCTTAAGGCAACAATGTAAATGTTTTATTGCTGAATACCATTTCAACGTATTGAGCTTTAAATAATAAAGTAGTGTTATGAATTTTAGCCCGTGCTTACGAAGACGCTTTTTGTTAATTTAAGAAGTCGTTCGAGAAGCTACAAAAAGTTTGGCATATGCTTCCGAAGTACTTTTTAATTTCGAAGAAGTATATCATGAAGCAAAATTAAAAAGTTGTAGGAGGTTATGAACATGTCAGAAGAAGTAAAAGAACAAGATTCTGTAGTTGAAGAATCCAATCAGGCGGCATTAGATCATATGGTGTCACTAAAGAAAGGTGACCTCGTAAAAGGAACGATTGTTAAAATTGAAGACAACGTAGCTTATGTTAGCGTTGGATATAAATATGACGGTATTATTACTCTTCGTGAATTATCATCCGTTCAAGCTCAGCAGGTAACTGATGTTGTTCAAGTTGGTCAAGAAGTGGAACTTAAAGTGCTTTCGATCGACGACAACAAAGAAACGATGACACTTTCCAAACGTCTTGTTGATAATGAAAAGGGTTGGGATGATATCGACAAGCTTTTTGAACAAAAAGAAGTTTTCGAAGTCGTTGTAGCAGAAGTTGTTAAAGGCGGATTAGTAGTAGACGTTGGCGTACGTGCTTTCATTCCAGCATCTATGGTAGAACGCCATTTCGTAGAGGATTTCAGCGATTATCAAGGACGTACATTACGCGTTATTGTGAAAGAAATTGATCGTGAAAATAATAAAGTTATTTTGTCGCAAAAAGATGTCCTTGAGGCAGAATATCAAGAACAAAAGGTAGCTAAGCTTGCTACTATTCAAGTAGGACAAGAGCTTACAGCTACTGTACAACGTACGACAGCTTTCGGTGCATTCGTTGACCTTGGCGGCATCGATGGTCTAGTTCACGTATCCGAGCTTGCTTGGGAGCATGTGACTAATGCTGCAGATGTTGTTACAGTTGGACAGCAAGTTCAAGTGAAAGTGCTAAAAGTTGAAGCTGAAAAAGGAAAAATTAGCTTGAGCATTAAAGCAGCACAACCAGGACCATGGGAAAACGTAGCTTCTCAATTCAATGTTGGTGATATCGTAACTGGTAAAGTTAAACGTATCCTTGCATTCGGTGCATTTGTTGAAATTGCTCCCGGCATTGAAGGACTAGTTCATATTTCTCAACTTGCATATCGTCGTGTCAACTCTCCTTACGAAGTGGTTAAGGAAGGGCAAGAGGTACAAGTTAAAATTGTAGAATTTACTCCTGCTGACAAACGTATTAGCTTAAGTATTAAACAAACGCAAGA
>DXHF01000024.1 GCA_019113605.1 Candidatus Paenibacillus intestinavium | reverse complement strand
CTAGACCGCGATCCCGATCTTTCAGCTGACTTACCTGCTTTATTAAATTGTGACTTGCTATTACTATATTTGTTCCCCATAGGTTTCTTTGATTTCATCTTTACGCTCCGCTCTAATTATGACTACCTGTTAAGCTCCCTGAATTACATCATGATCAAAGCCCGCTTTTTGAACTTCCCTTACAATGATGCTTTTGAACTTCCTATTCCAATAAAGGTTCAAAAAGCGGGCTTTCGCAAGCCGAGAAGATGGAACGCTACTTGAGAAAGGCGGAAGCGAAAATGTACATTATTACGTACATGCGAACCGTACTTTCCAAGTTCGTTTCATATTCGATGTGAATACGCTACAACGCATCACTTCGTTATCAAAGTCCGCTGTTTGAACTTCCTCTAAAAGCGGAAATATAGAAATGGGTTGAAACTCGCATCAACTAGATACGCAATCGATACAAATAGCAAGAGCATATGGATTGCCCATACAATAACCTGTCCACTAGTCGCTTGCGTGAATCGATTCCATAGCTTAATTTTTGGTGAAATCGACACGATAACGAGGATCGCTAATAATACAATATAATTTTGAAGCTGGAATAATAACTCATTGCTAATCCATACTGATTCTTCATGCATGCCAAGCATTGACATTATATATTGCCCCATCGCTGACATATCTTCGAACACGAACAGTACCCAGCCACAAAGAATTAAAATGATCGAATAACTATGCTGAAGCCAGCGTGGCAATCGAATTAACCATTTTAATAGAAATAGCTTTTCACAAATTAAGACGATACCAAAATAAATACCCCATAAGGCAAAGTTCCAGCTTGCGCCATGCCATATTCCAGTAAGTGCCCACACGATCATTATATTGCGAAGCTGCTTCCACAGTCCTTGCCGATTGCCACCGAGTGGAATGTATACATAATCTCTGAACCAGCTACTAAGTGAAATATGCCATCTCCGCCAAAAGTCTGTAATACTTCTAGCTAGATAAGGTAAATTAAAGTTTTCATTGAAGCGGAAGCCAAACATAAGTCCAAGTCCAATTGCCATATCTGAGTAACCGCTGAAATCAAAGTAAATCTGAAAGGCGAATGCAATGATGCCAAGCCAAGCTAACCATATCGACAGGGCATCTGTCGGCTGCGACTGGATATGGTCCCAAAGCAAACCAATATTATTGGCGAGCAGTACCTTTTTGGCAAGCCCACGAATAAAACGTTGTATACCTTCGGAAAATTGAGCTTCGTTGAATTTGCGATTTTGTAATTGTGCGGCAATAGTACTGTACTGAACAATTGGTCCAGCAACTAACTGCGGGAATAGTGCAATATAGGTTGCGAACGGAACCCAACGCTGCTGCGGCTGGACTTTACGTCGATATACATCAATAATGTATGAGATCGATTGAAAGGTGTAGAATGAAATCCCGATGGGCAACGGTAAATCGAAATCGGCAATATTGGTGCCTAGTACATTGTTCACATTTTCTATAAGGAAGCTTGCATATTTGAAAAATAATAGAACAGCTAAGTTAATCGCAATGGATACAATAAGCAACATTTTGCGTGAACGCTCACCACGCTGCGTATTTCCTATCCATTTACCAAGCCAAAAATCAGTTGTCGTCGATACTAACAAAAGGACTATGTAGATCGGTTCGCCCCATGCGTAGAAAATAAAGGAGCTAATCAGCAAAATCCAATTGCGAAACTTCGGCGGACAAATGTAATAAAGGAGTAGAACGGTTGGAAGAAAGAATACAATAAATAATAAACTGCTAAAAACCATAAGTTAGTCACCTGTTATGTTAGAATAGTATTGAGTATATGAATCAAACGGCAGAAGCCAGCATAATGTTGCAATAATGTGATCTTGAAATTATTACCTTTCACGATTACTTGCCATTGAATAAAAAGTCATTAAACAAATTGAACATTCATTTTTCAGTCAAACGATGGTAAAATGCTAATAGTAGATATATACATGTACACAATATAGGTACGTGCATTGAAGTTGTCAGCATATATTAATATTGATTGACAGCGCACCTCACGTAAATGTGAATACTAGTACAATAGCTTATGCTTTCACATAATAAGCAATGAAATAGACTATAGCTTCCGTTGCACTTTTTATAGCGGGGAAGTAGTTCATTGAGGTAATAAGAATTTTTAGGAGGTACGATAATGGAGTACATTAGTACAAGAGGTAAAGTTGGTAGTATTGGTTTTGTCGATGCATTCATGATGGGGCTTGCTAATGATGGTGGCTTACTAATTCCGAAGGAAATCCCAACTTTTTCAGAAGATACATTACAGGCTTGGAGCAAGCTAAGCTATACAGAGCTAGTACTTGAAATTTTCTCGTATTTCACGAATGATGAGATTCCGGCAGATGATTTGAAGGAATTAGTAACGGCTAGTTACAGCACATTCCGTCATCCAGAAGTAACACCAGTGAAAAAGCTATCTGACGAGCTATATTTATTGGAGTTATTCCATGGCCCTACATTTGCATTTAAAGATATTGCATTACAATTTATGGGACAATTCTACTCCTATGTAGCGAAAAAACAAGGTGCTCAAATTCATATTCTTGGTGCAACGTCAGGTGATACAGGGGCTTCTGCTATTGAAGGCGTGCGTGGTAAAGATGGCATCAAAATTTGTATTCTTCATCCGCATGGTAAAGTAAGTAAAGTTCAAGAATTGCAAATGACGACGGTACAAGAAGATAATGTATTGAACCTGTCTGTAGATGGTAATTTTGATGATTGCCAAGGAATTATTAAAGAGCTTTTTGCTGATCTTGATTTTAAAGCTGAAAACAAGCTTGCTGCAATTAATTCGATTAACTTTGTTCGTATCCTTGCACAGACGGTGTACTACTTCTATGCTTACTTCCAGGTTTCCAAAGAAGCCGGTTCAGCAAAAGTGAACTTTAGTGTGCCAACGGGTAACTTCGGCGATATTTTCGCGGGATATTTAGCTAAACGAATGGGACTGCCTATTAATAAATTGATTTTGGCAACGAATGAAAATAACATTCTTGAGCGTTTTATTAACGAAGGAGTATATATGCCAGGTGATTTCCGTATGACATATAGTCCGTCTATGGATATTCAAGTGGCAAGTAACTTTGAGCGCTATTTATATTATGTGCTAGGTGAAGATGCTGAGCTTATTACTTCAATTATGGAGCAATTTAAAGTTGAAGGTGAAATATCGATTTCTCCAGAGGCACTTGCTAAAGTTCAGGCTGAATTTGCGGCATATGGTGTTCAAGGTCAAGAATGTCTTACTACGATTTCAGATTACAAAGAATCGACTAATTATTTGCTAGATCCTCATAGTGCATGTGGTGTTGCTGCAGCCAATCAATGTGCTGCTAAAGGTGAAATTACAATTTCGCTTGCTACTGCCCATCCTGCTAAATTCAATGAAGCTATTGAATTATGTGGAATTGAACAAGAGTACCCAGAGCAGATTCAAGCGCTATTCAATCAATCGCAACGCCAAACTCGTATTGCGGGTGACAAAGCGGCGATTGCTACTACGATTGAGCAATTTTATCGTGGATAATTAGTATAAATATGAATAAGCTATTGTCTTGCATTGTGTAACTATGCAGGGCTTTAGCTTTTTTAATATTGTGAAAAATAGCATAGAAACAGG
>DXHF01000304.1 GCA_019113605.1 Candidatus Paenibacillus intestinavium | reverse complement strand
GGATAGATAAAGGCGGTATCATTATATTTTGTACTTCGTCTATCTCCCATTTTATATGTAGCCGATCTTCAAAACGCTCCTTTTCAATATATAAATAAGCTTCAAGCAACTCAAGTTCAGTTTCAAGTGGCACGACTTTATCCAAGTTTTTCATATAGAAGCTACTCTGTAAATAATGCGAGAATGCTTCAAGGAGACGAACCATTTTAGACTTATCTACCTCGCTTAATGCAATGATCGAAGTAAGAGTATTCAACAAAAAGTGCGGACGAATTTGGGCTTGCAGCCATGCAGCTTCCATTCTTAACCGTTCATTAATGGATACTTGCAGATCAGTTAAAGCATGTACCCGAACATTTAATTCCACCGCGTCGACTGGCTTTGTGACATAATCATTGGCACCTGCTAAAAACCCAGTATAGATATCCTCCGGATTACTTCGTGCTGTTAAAAGCAAATTAGGAAGTTCAGATACAGAAAATTTCTCCCGAATAGAACGGGTTAAATCATACCCAGACATATTAGGCATCATCACATCTAAAATAATCAAATCCCACTTCTTCCATTCCAGTTGCTTTAATGCTTCTTTTCCGCTAGTAACGACTTCTACTTCATATTGATCATCAGCAAGAATATTAGTCAACACTTGCAAATTTACTGGATCATCGTCGACAGCCAAAATTTTCGGTCTATATGAGGATAGCTTATTATTATTAAATGCTTCAATCATCGCATGATGTACAGTAATCGTAGTTTCTTTCATAAAAGCTTCGCTCATATTCGTAGATGTAGCTGTTGGCGCTGCTAGCTGCTCTTCAAAAGATTCTTCTGCTAGTGGTAATGTAAATGTAAATACCGAGCCTGCTCCCTTGACGGAGCTAGCCTTGATTGTTCCACCATGCATTTCCACTAACTGCTGGCAAATACTTAATCCTAGACCGAGACCACCACCCATTGCCGTAATACTGGAATCACCTTGTTCATATGGTTCAAAAACTTTATATAGCGTTTCTTCATTCATCCCTATGCCCGTGTCAGCAATATGAATATAGGCTTTTGCATCTTGTCCGTCAGCATCTATGGTAATAATACCTTCATCCGTATATTTCACCGCATTATGAAGAAGATTAAATAAAATTTGAATCAACCGATTTTTATCCGCTGCTACACTGGGAAAGTCGCTTGGGATTCGTACTTCCATTTGAATGGCTTTATTTTCAATAAGAACTTTGAGCATATCTACAACGCCTGTAGAGACTGACTGAAGATTAAGACGCTTCCTTTGAAGCTGAATTCTATGTTCCTTTAGGCGGGTAATATCTAGTAAATCCTCTAAAGTCCGTGACATATGATGCCCGATTGTCAGTTGGAGCTCCAAGTCTTTTCGAGTTTTTTTATCTAGCTGATTAGGTCTGTTATGCAAAATAGACTGTGAGATATTAATAATGCCATGTAATGGATTCCTCAGCTCATGAGATGTATTTGCAAGAAAATTATCCTTTTGCTTAATCTCATTTTGCAGTTGAATAGCAAGCTCTTCATTCGAAGCATTTAAAGCGAATAGTTGCTTGTTTTGTTGCTCTGTTTGCCGAACCGACTCTGCAAAGTTTTTACTCATTAGGATGACATGAATCATAACATAGACGCCAACTGCAGGCAGCATCAACGTCCATGACTTATACCAATTTTGTCCTATCGCAAAATCATTGAAAAATGCAAAAAATATAAGTCCCATTCCAATAAGATTTACTTTTGCGTTTCTATTATTGTTACGAATACTTTTAGATATAACATAAATTGCATAGAAAAAAGTAGGTATAGTTAAATAAAAGACATTAAAAAATAGTGCTTGAAAAAATACAGGCTGTGTAAATAAAGTAGCAACAATGAGCGCTGCATGTACAACAACTAGACCGTAGATTATCCTCTTGGAAAACTCTCTCTCATGCCATTTCCACAATAAAATAACATAAAACATTGAAGTCAACTCTGTCAAAATATATTCTAACCTAGTACCCCAAAGCCAAGATATATCTACAAATATGAGCGTGTAGTAAAAGGGAACAGAAAATAACGCGCGAACAGCTATGAGCATAGAAAATAGTCCGAATATAAGAAATAAATGCTCCTGCCTACGATACAAAGCAAATAAAATCATAAACAAACCAATTATGAAAATACAACCATTCATAAACAGAGTACCTATCATATTCGTATTGAACTTTTGAGCTACAGTTGATGCTTCCCCTAAATAAATAGAGTTCTCAAATCCACCACGAATGTGGTCAAAGCTCGATACTTGGATGGTCAGTTGCACCTCATCTGATTGTGCAATAAAATACCCCGTTCTCGGAGCCATTTCAGCAATATGTGAATCGGAATCTTGCCCCACTGTACCATTTCTAGCACTCTCTGTTTGATCTATATAAAGTGTATATGCACTGTACTGATAGGGAATATGAATCGCCAATGTTTCCCCTACATATTTTTCTGGTATTTTGATAACCGCGCTATAGGTTCCGAATGAATTTTTCTTTCCTGTTTGTGTCTGGAATGAGCTCGGAAGTGAGACCTCTTTTCCCATTCCATCGCTTAATTGTTCTGTTACTTCATTGGGTGTTAACAATATTTTTTCAAAAAAGCTCCATTGTCCATCTAGATCTGTATATAATCCTTTCGGCTGCACATCATTACTATAATCTAATAAATTCGGTGAATCGGACTGTTTCGCCAAAATCCTGCTATTATCTGTCGTCGTTATCATTAACAGAATGGCTATAAATGCTAATATGTATAGCTTATGCTTAAACCTCAACCGACTCGCTCCCATTGTATGTACTAACTATTTTATGCAAATTATACTACATAACATGAGACATATGATTATATTTTAGACGAGGGGAATTGTACTCATATCCCCGTTTGTTTCGGCACTTCCATTCCACTCTTTGCATAGTGTTCTGACTTGAAAATAACTTTTCTTATAAGCTAGCTCAATTGAATTGATCCAACTCTTCTTTCGTGCCATACTCCCGAACTACACCCCGCCATATTCCGAGCAGCGCTTCAATTGAATGATTTTTATACTTTTGACCTGCCCATGTACGAACTGTATCTTCTATTTTCACTTTTAGCGTATTTCTTAATGCATCAACATCGGAAAAGGAGAGGATCTCAGTAGTATAAGTGTCAAATAGAATCAATGTGCCTGTAGTCAATTCTAAACAACATATGGACAAGTAAGGCATTTGATGTAATAATTCACGATTGTGAGGAGCACTATTTTAAGCTATACTTACTAAAAGGATGGTGATTAACATGAACTTCGTCAGAAAAATAACGAATAGTGATGCACTAAAGCATATTGTCGATCTTCCTGAGAACCTTCAAAATCAAGATGTGGAATTAATCATATTACCTATCGGAGATCACTCTTCATTTCAATATACCGCACCCTCATCTCCCACTGCCAGAGGCGCTTTAAAGCAATATGCTAAGTTGGATTTATTGCAATATGAACAAGATGCTTGGGCAAAGGGAGTTCAAGAAAAGCATGAACATCGTTGATGCAAATATAATCCTGCGCTATCTACTTCAAGATGCAGTTCAATTCATTGATCAGGCTAGAGACAAGATTGAAAACCACCCTATTTTTATTCCGAACGAAGTTATAGCCGAAGTCGTATACGTCTTGGAAAAGGTATACCGAATCGAACGAGTCCATATCTATCGTACCTTGCAGAACTTACTTTCTTACGGCAATATCACAACTCATGACAAAAGCATTCTAGTTGAAGCTTTAAAATTCTACAGTGAAATCAAAATCGATTTTGTTGACGCCCTGCTCTTCGCCTATTCGAAGATCGATGGACATACCGTTTTCACTTTTGATAAGAAGCTTAACCAAATGCTCGATGAACTACGCAACGTTTAAAATATAGGCTTCTCACCAAGTTCAATCTGAACTCGTGAGAAGCCTATTTTATATTCATGTGGTCAAATAGCGTTATTTAACATAAGATTCCTTGCTAAGCAAGGGATTTCAGGTCAGTTTACATCATGCCGCCCATGAGATAAATACTTTTTCATCTGTTTTTTGAGCCCTTTCTTGTGTTTACAGTCCGATATTCTTCAAAAATTAGTTCGATAAATCCGTGTGAGTAGAGTTCATGGGCTTGTTGTAGGCATGGAATTATTCAGGTATATGTTTCGTATGCGGGATCTGTTTCTTTGGTATGCTTTATCTCGAGCGCGAACTTAAAGTTTTCTTTAAGTTTCACAAATAGGCTAATCTACCATGGTAAAATACAAAGAGATAATCGATGTCATTTATGGCGAGTTCATGTTACTAATTGTCGATGACTCAAATCTACAAGAGAGGGGTGGTGTATAAGGTGACAACTACTATTGGTAAATGGGAAACAGCTCTGGAATCAGTCTATGACGGGAGGATGAAAATCTAAGATGAAAAAAAGTTTATGCCTAATGTTAGTTCTTTTGTTTATAGGATCTTTCCTTATCCCAACCGTAGGGAATGCCTCGGATGCTTCTGAGCAAACTGCAAAACAAAAATATGATGCTTTAGCTGCGAAAGGAATTTTCAATGGAATTGACGGCGAAGCGGCACTTGATCAGAATATGAATCGTGCACAATTTGCTAGAGTGGCTGCTTTAATCCTAGGTCTTGAAGGTATAGGAACACCAGATACTAAGGTTGTCGACGAGAAGCCCTTTTCTGATGTGGAACTTGGAACATGGTATGTAGAAGAGATTGCAGCTGCTAAAGAAGCTGGCCTTATGATTGGAAACGGAAACGGTACCTTTAACCCTAGTGGAGATATTAGCGTTCAAGAACTGGCGGTCACAACCGCACGCTTACTTAATCTTGAACCTGTTGAGGATTCGAACGTAGAGGGATCGGCTCCTTGGGCAGCAGGATACATTCAAGCGTTACTAAACAATGGAGTTGATATCCCAACCAATTATACAGAGCCTGCTACACGTTCTGACCTTGTGGCTACAAGCTATGCGGCAGATACAGTGATAACGGAGAAACAGGAAGCTGAGAAAAAAGCAGCCGAAAAGCAGGAGACTGAAAAGAACGAAGAAGAAAATACATCAACCGATTCAACGAACACGCCGAGCGTTAGCCCTCTCTCCATAGTGGATGCGAAGCAAGTCGGTATGAAATCGTTTTACGTGAAGTTCAATAGAAAAGTCGATCCAGCAAAGATTATTCTGTCGGTTACACGGAATGGCCACCCTGTAGATGTTCAAGCCGCCTCGGATCATCTGAACGGCTACAACTTGACCTTCGCTGAGAATGTACAAGAAGGAAGTTACATCGTCACCGCAAGCTACATTGACTCATCAAGAGTCATAAGTTCAGTTAATGTAAATGCAGCTGCCGAGACGCTTACTAAGATTGAATTTGTTAGTTCGGACACAGTTTCAAAAGGAAACAGACTTGGAATATTGTTGAAGGCTTCAAATCAGTTCCGCGAGGCGATGTCAAATCTGTCCGGATTGGAAGTATACAGTTCTGTTCCTGCTACAATTGACTCCGATCGTATGGTCGTTGTCGTGGATACATCGTCCGTCTCCTTACAATCGGTTATTTCAATTACAGTGGTAAATACAATTAACCAAATCACAGTCAATAAAATTTTCAATGTCGGAGTGGAGTCGTATGCCTCGAAAGCAGAGTTCAGAGGTTCGCTTCGCGATGACAACGGACAAGAAGTGTCTCACGTCGATTCGACACAAACTTATCATATAAACTTTGATTTGTATGATCAATATGGCCATTTGCTACTATATCCTTTGCCATTCGGAGCAGACTCATTTGCCGCTTCCTTAGGCCCTGATTCAGCCGATATTACTGTCGGAGTGGTGAGCGAAACACCTGCTGAAGAGCCAGGTACTTTCTCCTTGCCGATCACATTTAGTCCATTAGGTCATGAGGAAGGTCAAGAGTATACATTAGCGATGATCGTGGGGGAAGCAACCGCTAGTCAAACGATTCATCTAACTGGCTCTCCAATACAAACTCTCGAGACACCAACAGCTAATCCTGCTAGTGGAGCTGTCGTTACAGGCACAAAAGTCTCGCTTAGCGCAACCGGTGGCGCAACAATTTATTATACGACAGATGGTAGCACACCGACGAAAACGAATGGCCTCGTATATAGCGTTCCGATCGTAGTGAATAGCGCAATGATGGTCAAAGCTCTTGCCGTACAAAATGGCATGGGAGACAGTGACATCATGTCAGCGTCGTACACCATTATCGTGCAGAAAGCGGGACTTGATTTGATTAATGAAGCATCGAAATCCGGTAATTGGGCCGGGGTTGATGTGACGACTTTTGCGGACGCGGGTGTTACAGGTGTCACATCAGAGTACCTAAGCGGCATCCAAGGTATATTGCAAGACTACGATTATCCTTCAAGAGCACTACCAAAAACATTGCTTCAAATTCAAAGGATTGTTGACGAGACTATTAATTTTGCTGCAATCACAAACTATTTTGGATATGGTAATGGATCTATACCTGACAAAAGTATATTCGATCTCGCTGGTATCACCGGAGTGGATGATGCGAACTTAGAAAGTATCTTAGAGGCACTTCAAACAGCCTATGGCGAAGGCACAGGCGGATACCCAGGTGGCGGTCCGGGTGGACCCGGTGGAGGCCCAGGTGGCGGTGCATTAACACCTATGTCTACTAAACAAGACATCCAAAACTTTATTAACTCTTTGAGTCTATAATAAGGACTAGGGAAGGTCATAATCGTAACACTGCAAGGGGGTTGCTTATTCAACCTAGGGTTGACGGAAGCTCTAAAGCGAGAAAATAATATACCCTAGAAAAATAGCGGCGTAAGGGAGATGATCCCTACGCCGCTATTGTTTTACGCTTGCAATGCTCCCTTGGCAACCAGCATATATCCCGCCCCTCGAATTGTAACAATTCTCTCAGGATTGGCAGGGGCAGCCTCGATTTTTTTGCGTAAATTACTGATGTGTACTGCGACCGTTCTCGTGTCCTCCAGACTATCCGTTCCCCAGGTGAACTGAAACAACGCATCGACACTGACAGCACGATTGACGTTTTGAGCCATATAGGATAATAGACTAAACTCTTTTCTTGACAAAAAGATAGTTTCACTACCCATGATGATGGACTGTGCATAGTAATCTAGCGTCAAACCCGATAACTCCAACAATTGTCCCTTTCTTCCAGTCGATACTCTACGAAGATGAGCCTTAATCTTGGCCATAAGTACGCCTGGGCTGAACGGCTTGGTCACGTAATCGTCTCCGCCATAGGATAATGCGCTGATCTTCACCTCGTCCTCCTCACGACTGCTCAGAAACACGATCGGCGCATTGGTGCAGCCCCGTGCGTCCCTGCACCAATCTATGCCGTTTTCATTAGCCAGCATGACATCTAATACAATCAAATCCGGCTCGAAAGACGTAAGTAGCTTCATGGCTTCTGTCCCGCTATGACTGTAGGAGGATTGGAAACCCTCTCTTTCGCAATACACCTGAACAATCTCACATATATGGGGATCATCATCGACGATCATGATTTTGTGTGCGTCCATCACACCGCCACCTTTCTCCTTCTCAAATACAAGGAAGCGATACATAAAAGATCGACCCTGTCTTGCCGTCGCTCTCCGCTCGAACCGTCCCTCCATGCGCTTGTACGATTTCCCTACAAATCGCCAGTCCGAGCCCGTTGCCCTCTACACCCTTCTCCACGCCGGGTTGATCATACCTGTAATTGCGATCGAAGATTTGTTCGAGCTGCTCTGGAGGAATACCTATGCCAGAATCTTGTACGCTAATGATCGCATAGTCGATATGATTGACCTTTTCCACAGCTAGCGCAATACGCACCAACCCACCACTAGAGGTGAACTTCATTGCGTTCGACACTAGATTGAACAACATCTGCTCTAATTTTTGCGCATCCATCTCGACAACAGGCAGGTTCGATTGTTGCTCTTCCACATCTCTCATATCCAATATGAAATCTACCCCTGCGTCACGTACAACCAACTCATATTGTTCAAAAAAACTACGTAAGAAGTGAAGCACTTGAACTGGCTCCATTCGGAATGGGACTTGTCCTGTCTCCAAATGCGACAGGTAGGACAACTCCTCAATCATGCGGTTAATCCTTATCGTGTTATCCCGAATATCCAGCTATGAGGTACTTGTGTAGGAGAGATATGACTCTGCCGTCTTTGATGGTTCTAGACAGCAGTTGAATCATCTTCGATTGGTTTACCGTATCGAAGAATTTCTCTAAGTCCATATCAACGACATACGTGTACCCTTGGTTTGCATACTCTTGGCACTTTCTGAGTGCATCATGAGCGCTTCGCTTGGGTCTGAATCCATAGCTCGTTTCAACAAATTGAGGTTCGAAGAATGGCTGTAATACTTGTGCGATAGCTTGCTGTAACAGTCTGTCTACTGCTGTTGGAATGCCCAGTGTTCGCATTTTCCCATCGTCCTTAGGTATTTCTACTCTTCGGACTGGATTTGGACGGTACTTCCCATCCAGAACTAGCTTTACAAGTTTATCCCCGTTGTCTTTGAGATGTTGCAGAAGAGACTCTACTTTCATCCCATCAACTCCGTGCGCACCTTTGTTTCTCTTCACCTGCTTGTAGGCTTGGTTTAGATTACTTCGGCTCAAGATTCGCTCTAAAAGTTGGTTCTCTCGACTATTTGCATTGGTGTTGTTGTTTTCAGTTATCCGCTGATCGGTGAGCGCTCCTGCATACCCTTCGTGTTCCGCACTATCTCTTTGCAGGTAGCCCTTGCTACAGCAAGGTATTCTGCTTTCTTTTGTCCCGACTTTGGTAACATTCATTGACTAACACCTCCTTGAGTTCAACCCTTCATAACGCCGTCGACTGCGTTACTACTATGGTCTCTGCTGACTTCTCACGACAAATCTTATTTCAACCGTATGTCGTAAATGTACTTCATACGTCCGCGAGATCTCCCACGGTAAGACACGTCACTTTCATCCCATGTACCCGCCACATTTACATCCGCGTGTCTGTGCAGTTTATTGGATTTCATCTTGTTTAGCAGACTCATCCCACTTTGGATGCCTGATGTGATTCGTGTTCCTCGGGTCGGAACTTTGCCGCCAGCTTCCTTCAGACTCCTCCTCGCGAAGGACGCCCTTGCTCTTGGCTAATGGTTGGCAACTGCCAGCCCCCATAGCGGACTTTCACCGCCTAGTTACGTGCCATGCGTGGCGCACCAAAAAAACCAGCCTACTCCGCTCGGAGTAGGCTAGTCTATACTTAAGTCTATTCGTTTGTGCTGTCAAAGTTCGGATTGTACTTCATGACGGTCATTCTTTTGTCGTTCGTATAATCTGCATAAAGTACATAAACGTTTCCGGCCTGATCTATCACGTGAAGTATCCCATCAGCTTTTCCTGCAGAGAAACCAGCTTCACCTACAACGCTCCAAGTACTGCCATCGAGTTTCATTACGGTTACCTTGTCACCGCTGTCAGCATCCAGATAAGAAACATAGGGTATGCTTTCGCTGTCAAAGCTGATCCTTACTCTTTGTCCCCAACTCAAACTTGTAGTATCGAACTCTATGGAGGCAAATTCAGGATTTCCAACCGTTTCCCAAGCAGATTCTTTGAATCGTTTTACGGTCACTTTCCCCCCCCGATGCCAACCATGCCATAGGGCATAGAGCATATGATCTGGGCCAAATGTAAAATATATCCCTCCTCTTTCAAAGGGCATATCTATTAAAGGTATACTGATGTCCGTCTGCCAACCGTCATTTCCATACTTCATTATCTCTAATACAAAATAATTATCATTATTATTATCAACAGTATGATAGATAACATATGGAGTATTGTTTTGATCAAAATGAATCTGTGGTCTATGATCAGTGTCGAAAAAACTATCCTCAGGTAGCTCTCCACCGACGTCTATCCAATGGTTGTCGACATATTTTATAACTCCTGCGCGATCTCCAAGTTGAACTAGTTTTTCTAAATAAAAGATATAAGGAATGTCGTCATTGTCGAACGCAATCGTTATACTGCCCATACGCTTTCCAGTAACACCTACACTTTCCCATTCCGTACCATTATACTTTTTCACAACGACGACATCAGAATCAATGTCTCCACCATAATACTCGTGATAAGCAAAGTAAAGAGTGTCTTGGCTGTCTACTGCGAGCTGCAAACCGGGATTATGCCCCGTTAAGCCTGGAAAATCGTCTTTATCACCAATCTGCTCCCACACACCGTCCTCATATTTCATGAGATAAATTTTTGAATCGTTCACCACTGGAGCACCAAGAGCATAAATCGTACCCTTACTGTCAACTGCGAGTCTCAAAAATTCAAATGTTGACTCCAACCCAATCGCTTCACCCACTTGTTGCCATGCTGCCATAGATGTCCACTTCGCATATAACGTGCGATCAGTCGTAATGGGTGTCGTGAAAACATAAGCTTCCATGAGCGAACTGTCACTGTACCAACCATCGAACGTATAACCTACTCGGGTTGGCGCTTCAGGCTCTGCTACTCTTTGTCCAAACTCTACCACCTGAGCATCAACGGCTGTGCCATCATTGCTGTTAAAGCTCACCGTATAGACGGCAGTCCACTTCGCATACAAAGTAAGATTCTCCTTTACCTGCGTGGTGAAGTTGAACTTATTCTCTAAGCTAATCTCACTGTACCAACCACTGAACACGTAACCTGTAAGTACGGGCGCTGTAGGCTCTACAGCTGTACCTTCATAATCAACTTGCTGACTCGTCACCAGTGAACCGCTATTACTGTTAAAGCTTACCGTAAAGCGATTTATTGTCCACTTCGCGTATAGCGTGATCGATTCCGTCACTGCTGCCGTAAATCCATAAGAGCTAAGCAAGCCGCTGTCGCTGAACCAACCAGCGAACGTATAGCCTTCGCGCGTCGGTGCAGTAGGCGCTGCTGCTACGGCTCCTTCTTCCACTATTTGCTCATCCACAACTGTACCACCATTGCTGTTGAAGCTTACGGCGTAGCTATTTTTTTGCTTTTCTGTCCATTTCGCATACAACGTCATATTACCGGTCACCGGCGTTGCAGTGAAATCGAAGACATTCATCAAGTCACTGTCGCTATGCCAACCACTGAACACGTAACCTTCCAACGTCGGTGCAACAGGAGCTATAGCTTTAGAACCTTCATTCACCTGCTGGTCAGCTACCTCCGAGCCGTCTCTACTATCGAAGCTCACTGTATAGGTTTGTAGCCATTTGGCGTAAAGCGCAATGTTTTCTGTAATCAGTGTCGTAAATTCGTAGACATTCGTCAAGCCGCTATCGCTATACCAGCCACCGAACACGTAACCGTCCTTTGACATTTCAAGCGGTTCGTTTGCCCGATCACCATAATTGACTGTCTGATCAGCCACTTCCTCTGTAGCACCGTTGCTGTTGAAGCTCACCGTATAAGTGTTAAGCGTCCACTGCGCGATAAACTCGACATCGTGCGCAGGCATCGTTGTCGTAGGCATGGTTGACGTAGGAGACTGAAGCCACCCCGCCAATGAACGCCCCTGCCAAGCCGGAGTTCCTAAATACAGCTCAGTTGTTGCTCCATACGGCACATTTAATATTTTCTCAGCCAAGTCAGCACCATTGTAATTAATTTTCATTTCGTAGCTATTCCGCTTGTAATATAGCTTTAGAACCGTTGAGCCGTTGCTCGCAATGAGATCTGCTTGCACCGTACCGGCAACCGTCGGATCGAAATAAAAGCCGTCGTAGAGCTTTGGTGTTACATTTGCGTGACTCGTCGCGGTGTCCGTTGTGCCGCGATAAGTTTCTCGATCGATAACCGTATACGTGTCACTGGCTATATTTTGCTGTAAATGTACGATTTGATAATGTGTGTCTGTTCTCGCTGTCCAGCTTGCAGTATACGTCGTATCTACAGTCGGCATCGTGCTTGGAACGTCTGACGACCAACCTGCAAACGTATAGCCTGCTCTTACTGGCAACGGGATATTACTGGCAATATTTTTACCAAATGGCGCCGTTATCGTACTGATAAGAGCACCTTCAAACCCCCGATCGAAGGTCATCGTGCGATTCGTCGGATAGTAATCGATTCTCACGACCGTCGAGCCGTCGCCCTTGATCAACACGCCACTTACCGTACCATCCGTATAGCCTAGACTCTTATATTTGTCTGGGGTAATTTGAATCTCCGTATCGGTTGTGCCGGTCAATTGTTCAATATACTCAGGCGAAGAAGCTGTCCGTGTGTTCGGATCGATCAAGTAATGCTGAACTGTATACGGCGTATTCGTATTCGCAGTCCAATGCGCGTACAGATACAGATCCTCCGCAGGCATCTCGCTCGGAATCGTTTTTTTCGTGCCGCCAGAAGCAGCCGTATACCAGCCGTCAAAGGTATAGCCTTGATAGGTCGGATCTGTCACGCTGACTGCCGTATTATAAGCGTGAGAGGAAACCTGAGTCAATCCGCCATTTTGCGGATCCAACTGCAACGTATAGTCTCCTTCTCTAGCAAGCCACATCAACGGAATTGTACGCTTGAGCGGTTCAGAATTGAATGACAACGGTGCATTTTTCCAGGTAATGACCAGATTCCCTGTAGCTACTGCAAGTTTCTTGTCCACCACTTCGATCTTCTGATTCGTCGGATTATACTTGAAATTCGGATTGTCCACGACAATGTCGAATTTGTCAAAATTATAGACCACGCTATCAGATTCACCAGTCTTCAAATCAAATGTACTCATTCTCCGCCACTGCTCCGGCATAGGAACCGATGTCGCTGTACCTGTCAAGTTGACACCAAGCGTATCATCCTGCGGATAGGCAAAGTTAATGACATTATTGGGCTCCCCTGCCGTATACAAAAGCCATTCGTTCTCATATATTGGCACGCCTACTGAAAACAATCCATCACCCACTTGGGCGCCCACACCGCTATCCAAATAGATACCTACCTCTACATACAGAGCGCCGAAAGAATGTGTTGTTTGCTTTCCACTGATATTTTTCAGTTGATAATAGAAATAACCCCATAACTTCACATAAGCTCCGGGTTCAACAGTAATCCCGATACTATTCCACTCTACACTGCCAATCCCTGCTTTAAGCTCCAGTTGAATACCTGCCCGCAAGCCAATTGTTCCCATGACATAGAATGTAAACTGATAATTACCGTCACCCGCCAATTGTGTCGTGTGAACATTACCACTGAAACTTTTCACTCTAATTGTAGCCGAAAGACGCTTGGCGGTCGTATAATTGAAATCTGCCCCGATCGTCAAGTTCGCATTGATATTGACCACAAACTCAGCCGTAAACACGACGTGTATTATGCCTTTAGCTACGCGCTCTTCCGCCTTGAAAATTTCTATCTCAGTTAACCGAACCCAATCCGTCTCATTCTCCATCATCTCTTTATATCGTTCTTTCAAAGACTCTGCATCGACACCGCTATCCTGCACACCGTCGATTAACGCTTGAATCTCTGTCGCAATATCCAATACTTTACCGAGCTTGCCGCTATTTTTCGATGCATCCCAGTCCCCTAGCACCTCCGCTAGCTTATCGTGTTCGACGGTAGCAATCTCCGCTGTAATGTTGAGCCCAGTATAGCTGTAGACATCCAGATTAGCGGTAACCCGATAATCTTTCGGAATAGGCAGGGTCGCGCAACCAAGATACTTAATGCATGCCTCTTCCCATTCCGCATTGCCATCGACTTTAAGATCCAAGCTTATCTCTTCAAGAAACGTGCCTGTCATATGGATGACAAGATCGCTTTCTTCATGGATACGAATAACGATATCGGCTCCTACTTGAAGCGTAGCACTTACTCCAGAAGTTCGTCCGGCAATATTCTTCACTTTCGTATCAAGTTTTGCTACTACGGTCAAATTCTCAACCGATACTTTGCTTCCGATTCTTGAAGTTGCTAGCCCCTTCACTTTCGTATGTGTCTTGAATACATCCGTCTCCATCGCTAGAGTAGAGAGATAGCTTGCAGCTTGATCGACGAAGCCACTGTCTATCGCTTGCTGCTCAATTTGATCCTCGAGCTGAGTGATTTCTTCCTCCGACAGCAGCGTTTCACCGTCTATCTCTTGCTCCTGATAGATGTCGAAAACATGCTTAATATCTTCCGCGGTGGCATCGTCATAGGCAATAACCATCATTTCCGCCGCAGGAACAATTGAGGTGATGCGTCCATAACTGATTACTTTGAAGTCTTCATCGTCTTCGGCTAATCCACCCTCGTAAAAAGTGATAAAATCGCCTATATCGACAGTGGTCAGCTCACTCAAGCCAAACAGCTCATACCGAACATCGCTGTAGTTCATCGCAGCTTGTTCCACCGTGATCGAACCGTTATCTTCTTCGCCATCCGTATCCGAAGTTACACTCACGGGCAACACATCCGGCATGAACAGTACTTGCATAATGTCCGCATTGGTATAAGTATATGTCGTTCCGCTAATTGCCGTAATCTGTACATAGGCAATATCGCCGTCGTCCGTCCCTGTTGTCGTTAACGTGCGCTGATCAGGGCGAACACCTTCATAGATCGCAACAGTATCACCCACTTGAATGTGAGTGTCTCCCGTGTATTGGAAAGTTCCATTACCCCCATTTGCCGCAGCAAGACCACTTTCGCTGTCACCCACCGCCAGTGTAGTAGCTGAAATCGCAGCTGAGCCTACTGCTACACCATCAAGCATCATATTCGTGACATCCACGAAGCGCAGATAGATCATCTTCGGATTCAATGGAATATCCAAAACCTCTTGTTTAGCGACGCTAAACATGTAGATGCGCGTCGTCACATCTTGACCTTGGAAAGTTAGACGGTCGTCAGTTAGTGTAAGCTGATAGGTGTTACCTTCTACAAACATACCGTCTTTTGCTGCAGATGCTACTGTGAAGCTGCCATTAGCACCAGTAATAGCTGGCTCTACAGGATCAGGATTAGTAACATCAATGAATGTCATACCTGCTCGTACTTGATCTGCTGTCATGCTGTTGCTTCCAGCGTTAACAGCGATAGTGAAGCTCGGCGCAACATCTAGCTTCGAGTGGCTAGGAATGTTCACTACAGCATTACTCACATTATCGATATACTTCGCATACAACGTCATATTCTCATTAACTGTACTGCCTTCAGCGAAGATGAGCGAAAAAGCTTCATCTCTAAACCAGCCTTGGAAAATCTGCCCTTCTTTCGCTGGGGCAGGTAGTTTATTCAATACTTCCTCCGCTTGTACCGTCCGAGCTGCGATCGCTGTACCACCGTTGCTCTCGAAGTTCACCGTATAGTCGGCATTCCACTTCGCATACAACGTAATATCGCCAGTCACTACTGCTGTGAAGCCGTAAGGACTCCTTAAGTCGCTATCACTGTACCAACCGTCGAACGCATGTCCTGCCCGAGTTGGTGCTTCAGGTTCCATAGCCGTACCGCGATAATTCACGGACTGACTAGCTACCACCGAGCCACCGTTACTGTTGAAGCTCACTGTGTAGCTATTAATCGTCCACTTTGCATACAATGTCATGTCAGCCTTCACTTTTGTCGTGAAGCTGTAGTCATTATTCAAGCCATTGTCGCTGTACCAGCCGCTGAACGTATAGCCTTCCTGCGTTGGTGTACTAGGTACAGTAGCTAATCCGTCATAATTGACGGACTGACTAGTCACCACCGAGCCACCGTTGCTCTCGAAGCTCACTGTGTAGCTATTAATTGTCCACTTCGCATACAACGTAATGTTGCTAGTAACCGTTGCTGTGAATCCGTAGTGACTTGTCAAGCTACTATCACTGTACCAGCCGTCGAATGTATGTCCTGTCCGCGTTGGGGCGTCAGGCGCAGCAGCCACGGCGCCTTCGTTCACCGTCTGGTCAGCCACCGCCGTACCTTCGTTGCTTTCAAATTTCACCGTATAGCTATTTTTTTTCTCAACCGTCCATTTCGCATATAATGTAATATTGCTCGTCACGACAGCTGTTGTGAAGTCGTAGACGATTGTTAAGGTGCTATCACTGTACCAACCGCTGAACACATATCCGATCTTTGTCGGTGCGTCAGGTGCTACAGCTTTAATGCCTTCGTTCACCGTTTGATCAGCCACTGCCGACCCTCCGTTGCTATCGAAGTCCACTGTATATCTAGCCGTCCATTTCGCATATAATGTCATGTTATTCGTTACCGCTGTCGTGAAGCTATAGCCCATTGTCAAATTGCTATCGCTGTACCAACCACCGAACGTATAACCTGCCCGCGTTGGTGCGTTAGGCTCCGCAATCGTGCCGCCATAATTCACTGACTGACTATTAACCATCGGTCCGCCGTTACTGTCAAAGCTCACCGTCAAGTTCTTAATCGTCCACTTCGCGTGCAACGTGATCTTACTCTTCACCGCTTCTGTGAAGTTGTAGGGGATTGTTAAGCTGCTATCGCTGTACCAACCACCGAACGTATAACCTTCCTTTATTGGCACTTCAGGCGCCACAGCCTTGGAGCCATACTTCACCGTCTGACCAGTTACCGCTGTACCGCCATTACTCTCAAACGTTAGTGCATATTCAGTATTATTAGTGCCACCGCTGTTGCCTCCATTATTGGAGCCGCTATTTCCACTATTTCCACTGCTTGGCTCAGGTGTAGACGTCGGTGTCGGTGTCGGCGTCACTTGATTCTGATTTCTCCACGCCTGCACAACCGCGTCATTGCGCATGAAGAGAACAGCTGCTTCTGCGCGAGACGCTTGGGCATGGGGGTTAAAATTACCATTCGCATCCCCGACGAACAAGCCTGCTTGCCACAGCTTGACGACCGCGTCGACCGCCCAAGGAGATACATTCGCGAGATCGCTCGGCTCCGTAGTTACACGAGTGCTTTTTTGATAGGAAATCCCATAGCTTTCAAGATAACGCAAAGTCATCGTCGCCATCTGCTCTCGGGATACGGTTGCATCCGGTGAATAATTTCTGTCGCTCGTGCCGACGGTAATCCCTTTCTTCACCGCCCACTCAACATATGGTGCATACCAAGCCCCCGCCTGTACATCAGCAAAGGTTGAGGTTGCATACTCACTAATATCAACGCCTGCCATTCGTCCAAGCGCCGTCACATACATAGCACGCGTCATCGTTCCCTGAGGCGAGAATATGCCAGCGCTCGTTCCACTGAATATTTCATTCTTCTGGACATAGCCGACTGCATCATAGAACCAGTCCGTTGGACTCACATCTTGAAACCCGTCCATTGGAGCACTATTTTGCAATCCGCTTGATTCAGCCGCTACCGCCTGCTGCATCGGCAGTAAACCCACTGGCAGTAAGCTCACCACCATACTAATAACGAGCATCAACGCCAGAAACCGTGATTTTAACTTCCAGCCTCGTTTTATCGTCTTCTTCAATTCATTCATCCTCTCTAGTAACTACTATGAATCTCTTCTCCTACCATACTGACTCTCTCATTTCGATGTCGAATACTGTCACTAATATTGGATTATTTATGTCGATTCTATCATGGTAGGTGGAGCATTAGTGGATTACAAAGAAAACTTTAAGTTTCATGCATGAGCTAATCTACCATAATAGAATACGAGGAAATAAATCATAATAATTGAAGAGAGAATGAAAATCTAAGATGAAAAAAATTTCAGCTTGATGTTAGTTCTATTGTTAACGGGAGTAACCGATGACAACTTGGACGGTATCTTAGAAGCTATTGGAATAAAGTATAATCTAGAGCAAAAGCGGCGTAAGGAGGTAATCCCTACGCCGCTTTGTATGTTTGAATCTGACCGTAACATTAGGTTCACGCCTACAACACCCTGCTAGTAACTAGCATATATCCAGCCCCTCGAACCGTAATGATTCTCTCAGGATTGGCAGGGTAAGCCTCGATTTTTTTGCGTAAATTACTGATGTGTACAGCGACCGTTCTCGTATCCTCCAGACTATCCGTTCCCCAGGTGAACTGAAATAACGCATCGACACTGACAGCACGATTGACGTTTTGAGCCATATAAGATAATAGACTAAACTCTTTTCTTGACAAAAAGATAGTTTCACTACCCATGATGATGGACTGTGCATAGTAATCTAGCGTCAAACCCGGTAACTCCAACAATTGTCCCTTTCTTCCAGTCGACACTCTACGAAGATGAGCCTTAATCTTGGCCATAAGTACGCCTGGGCTGAACGGCTTGGTTACGTAATCGTCGCCGCCATAGGATAATGCGCTGATCTTCACCTCGTCCTCCTCACGACTGCTCAGAAACACGATCGGCGCATTGGTGTAGCCCCGTGCGTCCCTGCACCAATCTATGCCGTTTTCATTCGCCAGCATGACATCTAGTACAATCAAATCCGGCTCGAAAGACTTAAGTAGCTTCATCGCTTCTATTCCACTATGACTATACGAGGATATAAAGCCCTCACGCTCGCAATACGCCTGAACAATCTCACATATATGAGGATCATCATCGACGATCATAATTTTGTGCGCATCCATCACACCTTCACCTTTCTCCTTCTCAAATACAAGGAAGCGATATATAGAAGATCGACCCTGTCTTGCCATCACTCTCCGCTCGAACCGTCCCTCCATGCGCTTGTATGATTTCCCTACATATTGCCAGTCCGAGCCCGTTGCCCTCTATCCCCTTCTCCACACCCGGTCGATCGTACCGGTAATTTCGATCGAAGATTTGCTCGAGCTGCTCAGGAGGAATACCCATTCCAAAGTCTTGTACACTAATGATCGC
>DXHF01000303.1 GCA_019113605.1 Candidatus Paenibacillus intestinavium | reverse complement strand
TTATCTGAAGCGAAGGAGCATCAGCTGTTTCTCATTATTCAAGAGGCAATGGCCAATATTGTGAAGCATTCTCAAACTCAAAGCTGTCAATTAACATTATATGAGACAGATAGTCAAGTGATTATGACGCTGCAGGATGATGGAATCGGCTTCAAGCATGATGCTTTATCGCGAAAATCATATGGACTATCGACGATGCAAGAGCGAGCGCAGAAGCTCAGTGGGCTAACGGAAATTATTAGTAAAGAGGGTAGAGGTACAATTGTCAAAGTAACGATACCTAAGCTGAAAAAGAAGGAGTTACAATCATGAGTGGGGATGAGCAAGTGAAAATAATGATCGTCGATGACCATGATATGGTGCGATTAGGCTTGAAAACATATTTGATGCTAGAGTCTAGTTTTTCAGTTATCGCAGAATGCAGTGATGGGCAAGCCGCACTGCATTTGCTAAATTCCCTAGATGAAGCAGAGCATCCAGATCTAATTTTAATGGATTTGATGATGCCGGTAATGAATGGAATTGATGCAACGCGTAGTATTGTGATGCAATACCCTAATATGAAAATAGTGATGCTGACCAGCTTTCTGGAAGATGATAAAGTATATCAATCGATTGAAGCGGGAGCAATTAGCTATGTGTTGAAAACCGTATCTGCGGAAGAGTTAATCTTTGCTTTGAAGGGCGCACTTAAAGGGATGCCTGTCATGACAACGGAAGTTTCACAGTCTTTGACGAGAGGCTTGCGTGTTAAGCGGAGTCAGCAGGGAGATGAAAGCTTTACTGAACGAGAGCGAGAAGTGCTGCTACTTGTTGCAGATGGCATGTCCAACAAAGAAATCGCTGAAGAGCTGCATATTAGTATTAAGACGGTGAAGACTCATGTTAGTAATTTACTGATGAAATGTGAACTTGATGACCGCACGCAATTAGCGGTGCTTGCTCACCGTAAAGGATGGGCTAATCGCTAGCTCTGAGAACAAATTGCTGTTCCACTCGAAGGTGTTCCGAGAACAAATTGCTGTTTCAATCGCCGTTGTCCTCGAATTTATTGTAAAGGGAATAGCGGAATAAATCCGAGGACAAAAACGAACGCTATCGCTTTTCCACTAGCAATTAGTTCTCTCCGCGTGGGGTAGTTAAAGGGGGGACATTATATGTTAAGAAAAATTGGTATTGTATTATTTATGACAATAGCATTAGTTGGATGCTCTAAAGAAAATGACGATAATAGCAATAGTATGATTGTTAAGGAAAACACTATTGTTACATTGGTGGAACATAATGAAGGAACTTTAATAAGTTTTGAGTATCATCTTAAAAATTCATCTAACGAATTTATAGGTCCATTTTTTATTAACTATGTTTTTTACGGAGATATGATACAACAATACTTGGATAGAGATGAGTATTCATCTTATAAAATAATGGGAGGACCAGGTATCCAATTAAAACCGAGTGAAACGTATCAAGGCGGTGACAACATAGAAATAATAGATGTAATAGCCGAACCCAAACAACTACAAGATGAAATAACGAACAATAATACTATTGAAATTCAGATTATTGATATAAATACTGAAGAAATAGTGGAATCACAATGGATTAACAATTTCAGATATGTCAATCAAATTAACAAATAACTTGTTCGATTAGTAATAGTTGCCGCGGAAATTCGCGGTTTTTTGTTTTTATTATCAATTAACGATCGCGAAGTTTACGTATACAAAATTGGCTCAAAACAGTAATCAAGGCTTGAAAAGATAATTGCTCTTCGTCAGGACGGACACAGAAGTCGTTATTTGTGGATTTCAGGGTTGAATGGCATTCAAACGACATATGGAAATTAATAGGTGATTCAAATAACATTCATCTAAAGGTGTTTTACTTGGAAAGAGTCATTAAAAATAGATATATCGATTCAATAGATTTTAATTTGAGTCGATATATTTACGCAGACGGCTATAACGATATTGAAACAATAGCTGTCACTTCATCAGGATACTGTACATCAACTGCAGGAAACCCAAAACACAAAAATGCTAATGGTGGTACTACTTTAACAGTTGCACCTTATTTTGCGAACTATGCTCCAGATTCAGTTCATTAAATAGACATATGCATAACAATCATGATTTTCATACATATGTCTAGCTCCTATAAACCAATGGTAGGGTAGCTATCTGATGTTATCCGAAGAAGAACAAAAAAACGGCACTGTTCGAATTGTGAAGTGCCGTTTTTTTGCACTGTTCCAGAACAGAGATATGATACAATCAATGCAAAATCCATCATAAATTTGTGAAAGTAAATAGATCAAGTATGAAAAACCATAGAAAATAGCATAGTTAGCAATTAATTGTGTTAACTATTCAAAACTGTTAAATGGATAAGTTAATTATTCGCATTTTGTGATAAAAAATCATCGATGTCATTAGGAGGAGTTGTATTTACTTTGTAAAATTCAACTATCAGAGGATGAAGATTATCTATTCTTGAACTATGATTTTGTATCTAATGAGTCCAATATCACAATCAAAGTGAAAGAAGAAGTAAGTGTATTTATAACTAAGTATGTGAGGAAGGAATTATTCAAAAGATTTAATTTTGTAAGTTAAACATTAATAATGTTTCTCGGTATACGAATAGTATTCAATTTTTAATGAGCCTGGATGCACAGTTAATGTTAGAAATAATTGCTGAGAAATTGCTGACTGTAGACACACTCATATCAGTGAGTATGTCTACAATTCACTAGGAACAATGACTGTTTCTTGTCCCTTGATTCACCTAAATATCAGCTTCTTCACCTTCATCATAAAAGTTCTTTTCTAATTTGTTTATCTTATTCTCTTCCTCTATTTTCTGAAGTTCTTGTTCAAAATCTTGGGGGTTAAAAGTAAATGTTTCGTTCATAAGTCTTTTTTCAGAGTCTTCTCCACTAAATTTCCCCTGATATTCCCCGACGACGTAGTATCCAAAATCGTCTTTGTCTGGACGACTACCTTTATTACTAGTTAAAAACACAATAACTTTCTCATCTAGTTTAAATGACGGTAAGAGCTCTTCTTCAGGGATGTATAGCATTTTGTCAGTTTCTCCGCCTTTGACACGAATCTCAACTGTATCACTAGGATTCCCTTTATAAACTTTACTCACTTTAATAAACGTATCTGTTGAAGGAAATCCCTCAAAGTCCTCTTGAACCTCTTGTGAAATAACAACTCCTTCAATAATGACATCAGCGTCATTTACAAGTTGGTTTTTATCATATTTCATTACTTCAAGGCTCGATCTTACAACTGTTTTGTTTTTTTCTTCATTTGAGCATGCTGCTAAAGCAACAACTACTAAAGAAAATACCAATACACGAATTAGTGATTTCATATTTAACCTCCGTTCTTTTTTTACCATCTAACGTATGAATCATTTGCGGCATCTTCATCATCTGATGTTAAAGTTCTCTTGTAATCAGTGCCTTCTGTCGAATAATCATACATTGTATCAGCGTAAGTGGAAGAATGGCCAACGCGTAATGCATGTCCAAATTCATGAGTCATTGTACTCTTGATATCTAAATAGCCAACTTTAACAGTACTGGACCATTTCTTGCTTGAATTCACTTTAATATCAGATTCATCAATCAAACCTTTTGAATTCGTATAAGGGATATGCTCGGCGTTTATTGATTGTGCCCCATAAGCATATTTAGTGATTGTGTTAATGTTGTTTTCGCTTGGGGTAGTAGCGGAAGTTTCTATACTAGATTTATACAAAAAACCTTCCGGAAGAATATTATTCCATGTTGTAATTGCTTCTGAAATTTGAGTTTTTGTTGAACTATCAAAAGTACTTTGTACTTGATAGGAAATAAAATTAATTTTGCTATCATAAATCGTAGGTAAAAGAATATGGTTATAAGCACTTGCGACATTAACTACTCCACCAAATAGAGTAGTTGCAATGATGGCAGAAAAAATTTTTTTACGGATAGTCATCTAATCACTGCTCCTTTTAACTTTTTTAATATCAAATTTGATCAAATCATCATTGCTAAAAATTTACCATTAATCACCTCCTTAAAGATTATATAACCAATTAAATACAAATTCGCTATATACTATCACATAAACGTATATACTAATCATAAGGTTGCAGCTATCAATTTAAATATACTAGTTGATTCAATTTCATAATGCATAGTTACAAAACCGTAGACTAACCGAATTAAAGCATTTTCATATTTCGGGTCGTAGCTCTCATAGCGGGTAGAATGCTCCCTCACACAAGTAGATGCGAAGTATTCATAAAACCCCATAAGTTCTGGTTCTCGCCGATGATTATAAGCAATAATGGCATGAGCCTTCGCTTCTCGAACTTGCTTGTATATAGGTTCATAATCGTAACCTGCATCCATGGCTGCATAGTTGAAATTGAAATTTGGATGCTACAAAGCAACCCCTTTTAGGAGGGGAATCGCGGTTTTACCGTCGTTCAGACTTCCAGAAGAGTGCAATTGCTCCAAGGATATATTGACTCTGCGTACCTACGGCCAGGTGACCTGTATAGTCACACTAAAAGACATTTTTGCTCGCGCTATTTTTCTTGACCCCCCCATTGCGGTTCAAGAGGCATTTCGTTTCGCGACACATAAAACAACTCAAATAATTGAGCAGCAATTTCTTTCTCAATATGGACTTTGGCTCATCTTGCGTACCAACCGAGAATAGGAGGATGCAGACGGAATGGCTTCAGAAAGCATAAAGCCACAATCCAAACGGAATAAGATGTCATGTTGAAGCCTCTTGATTAAATCTTTTATTGTAGGAATCCGTTCCATAATCCTAACGATAAAAGAATAGATCATCGCCCTGTAATTCACTTTAATGGGTGAGCCATCACTTCCTAATGGCTATTTTTATGCTTGCCTACATGTTGACCACAAGATCAAACAACTTGATAATGCGTTGATATACACTTAACTACTTGGAAATGAGTAAGTTCAATTATTTGCAAATTCAAAATTATTTTAAATTCATGTTTTTTTAAGCTTGCTTTAAGGAAGATTGTGCAAAATAGAGATATCGAAACAATAGGAAATGAAATTCATATAAAGTATACTTCGTAACAAGGGCTAGAGTAATCACCTTATATTCAGAAGTATATGAATAGATCGAGGAGGAGTACACAATGGATAATAACAATAAAAACAATTACGATGACTTTTTCAAAAGCGGAGGAAACTCTGATGCATCGGAAAGTAACGACAAAGCTGAGATCAATAATGGAGATGCAGAGTCCAACTATAATGTAAATGAGCAGCAAAGAGGGCAATCACAGCAGCAACAGCAAATATATGGTCAATCTCCAAATTCGAATAGTGATGATGCAAGGCATTATTATACTTACGGTAACGTTCGACCAAATACACCAATGCAACCACCTACGACGTCGCCTTATCAGCAACCTGTATATGGGAATCAAGCAGCTCCGCCAATATATAATGAACAAGATCAAGTGCCACCGAATTATCGTCCGTTTACAGTATCACAAGGTGGTGGCAATGATGCTTCTGGTAAAAGTAAGGAAAAGAAACAAACGAGTGGGTTCGGCAAGATTTTCCTATCCTTTATGGCAGGTGTCATTGCAGTAGGTCTATTAATGTATACAGCTGATGTGCAAAATTGGTTCTCTACTGATTCACCGGTATCAACGCAATCATCAACGCTGAAAAATGGTTCAAGCGAATCATCGAAAACAGTTGTTACAGAAAAAGGAAGTTCAGTATCATCTAGCAATGTAATGGAAGAACGACCTACGAACATTGCATCGTTGTTCCAATCAGCGAGCCCTGCTGTAGTGAAGATTGAGACCTACGCATCATATTCATCGGGTCGTGGCGGCTCAAGCTCTTTACTCGATGATCCATTCTTTAAACAGTTTTTCGGTGATAGCATTCCGAAATCTAATAGTGGGGATAATAGCTCGAGCGGTGAAATGGAACAGACAGGTATGGGAACTGGATTTTTCTTTGACGAAACAGGTTATATTTTAACGAATCAGCATGTTATTGGAGACGCTGATGAAATCCGTGTCGTTGTTGAGGGCCATGACAAACCACTTGTTGCAGAGCTTCTTGGTTCCAGCTATGAGCTAGACCTTGCTGTCTTGAAAGTAACAGGCGATGAACCATTTCCTACTTTAGCATTAGGTAGCTCGGAAGATATTAAAATCGGTGACTGGGTTGTAGCAATCGGTAACCCTTACGGATTTGATCATACATTAACGGTTGGAGTGTTGAGTGCCAAAGAACGTCCGATTGATATATCTGACACAGAAGGTACTCGTAACTATGAGAATTTATTACAAACGGACGCATCGATCAATCCAGGTAACTCTGGAGGTCCATTGCTTAACTTAAATGGTGAGGTTATTGGGATTAACACTGCGGTAAGCTCTACAGCACAAGGGATAGGCTTTGCAATACCGACTTCAACGATTAATGAAGTGTTAGATTCCTTGAAAAACAATAAGGCAATACCAAAAGCAGCTGCACCATTTATCGGTGCTGAGTTGCAGAATATAACAGAAGTCATCTCCGAAGAGCTAGGTTTGTCTAACACTGAAGGGACGATCGTGAGAAGTGTCTATTATAATTCTCCTGCCTATGTCGGTGATCTGAAGCAATTCGACGTTATTACTGGTGTAGACAATGAATCGATTAAGACGACGCAAGCGCTTATAGATTATATTAAGACTAAAGAGGTTGGTACATCGATCGAGCTACAAATTATTCGTAACAATAAAAATATGACGCTTACCATTACGATTGGCGATAAAAATGAATGTGGCTTAAAATAATATATAAATGGTATAAAGACGCGGGGAATAGCTCTCTGCGTCTTTGTTACTAGAATACGGAGGTTGTACATATGAGACAGCATATATTGGTTATCGATGATGACGATAAAATAACGTCGATGTTAAGGCGTTCACTCGCTTTTGAAGGATATGAAATAACGATTGCTAACAACGGTGCAGATGGCTTGAAAAGTTTTATGATCAAAGAACCTGATCTCGTTATTTTGGATGTGATGATGCCCTATATTGATGGCATGGAAGTATGTAGGCGCATTCGTGAAAGTGGAAGTCAAGTGCCGATTCTAATGCTTACAGCAAAAGATGAAGTGATTGATCGTGTGAAGGGATTGGATCTAGGGGCCGACGATTATGTTGTTAAGCCCTTTGCGCTAGAAGAGTTATTGGCCAGAGCTAGAGCATTATTTCGGAGGAAAGTGGACAAGCAAGACAAAGCAGAAACTGTATTAACTTACGAGGATCTGGTGCTTGATATTGATGCAAGGGAAGCGATTCGTGCTGGACGAAGAATCGAATTAACATCTAAGGAATATGACTTGTTATTATTATTTATGCAAAATCCGAAGCGGGTATTAACGAGAGATGTAATTATGGAGAAAATATGGGGCTATGATTTCAGTGGGGAATCGAACGTTCTAGAAGTATATATTGCGATGCTGCGCCAAAAGCTAGAGGAAGGCGGTCAAAGTCGGATTATTGTTACTGTTCGAGGAACGGGTTACGTGCTTAGAGGAGAGGTAGGTTAAAGCATTGTCACTACGAATTAGATTAACACTTTGGTATTCAGGGTTACTTACCGGAGCACTAATAATTTTCGGAGTTATCGTCTATTCCTTTATTAATTGGAATACGTACTCTGAGCTTAAAGAGTCTGTGAAGTCGGAAAGTGAACGATTAGTTATTACTGGGACATTAATATTCGACAAACTCAATCTTAATCTTGATCGTCAATCGCGAATTGAAGGCAAAAATATGTATGTCCAGCTAATTAATTATCACGAAGGTAATTATAGACAGTCTTCGAATTTAAATGAACAAAATATTGTTATTCCCTACCCTGATGCTTCACCTTCATTACAGGAGGGGTTTGTCGAAGTAATGGTCGAACTGGATCATAAAAAATATCGGATGATTACGTATCAACGTCCGCTTGCGACGAATGGAGTATTAGTTGGTTTGCTGCAGGTTGGAGCGATTCCATATTATGAAGATCAATTTTTAACGGGTTTACGTAATACATTGCTATTTTCTTCAGTCATCGTCGTACTTATTGCATTTACGATTGGCTTAATTATTGCGAGAAAAGCATTGCGTCCTATTGAAAATGTTATTAATGCCACACAGCAGATCGAGAATGGTGCTGACCTGAGTGTACGGATACCGATGCCACCGGTGAAGGATGAAATTGGTACGCTTGTTACTACGCTCAATATGATGCTGTCTCGCTTGGAGAAGGCTTATAACGAGCTGGATGAAGCTTATATGGCGCAGCGTCGCTTTGTGTCTGATGCTTCACACGAGCTTCGTACACCACTTACAACAATTCGTGGTAATATCGATCTGCTTGATAAAATGTGGAAGCAGACAGAACGGCAAAGTGGAGCGATTAGTGAGCAGTTAGAGCATGTAAATATTAGTGGTACTCATTTTGAGTTGTCACATGAGGCAATTACGGATATTTCTGCAGAGGCTAAGCGAATGTCGACGCTTGTTAATGATCTGCTCGCTCTTGCTCGTGCCGATGCAGGTTATATTATGGAGAGAGAACAAGTCAATATTTTAAGTTTAACCGAAGCTGTTGTTCGTCGAGCACAATTATTGCCTCGATCAGCCAATTGGGAAGTCGGCGACCTTTCTGAATTAAAGGATGTTTATATTTATGGTAGTGAGGATTATTTGCAGCAGTTACTGTTCGTTTTTATTGAAAATGCATTCAAATATACCCCTGCTGGCGATGTGAGATTTTTCGTTAGACGTACGGAACAACATATTGCCTGGATAATAGAGGACACTGGTATCGGAATGAATCCTGATCAAGTACCCCATATATTTGACCGTTTCTATCGGGCAGACGTATCTCGAGGTGTGACGGTTGGTACGGGACTAGGTTTGGCAATAGCCAAATGGATACTTGATGAACATCAAGGCAGTGTAGAAGTTGCAACGCTGGAAGGTAAAGGGACGACATTTACGATATGGTTGCCGATAGACTGTTCCTAACTACTAGGATGGTCTATAATAGAGGGGAGGTAGTTCAAAAGAGCGGACTTTGATAACGATAATTGACTTCGTAGTGATTTCGCATCGAATATGAAGCTAATTTTGGAAAGTGCGGTTCGCATGTACCAATAACGTACACTTGCGCTTCCACCTTTCGAAAATTTTCTCCATCTTCTTGGTTCTGAAATTCCGCTTTTTGAACCTTTATTGAAAGTAGAAGTTCAAATGATAATGAGAGTAGGTGCGGTGAGATGGAAATTGTAAAAATATCTCCACGAGGTTATTGCTACGGAGTTGTAGATGCAATGGTATTAGCATTGCAAACTGTCAAAAACGAGAATTTACCAAGACCGATATATATATTAGGTATGATTGTTCATAATGCTCATGTTACAGATGCATTTGAAACAGAAGGTGTCATCACATTAGATGGTGAGAATCGTCTTGAAATATTGGAGAAAATTGAAGAGGGTACGGTCATTTTTACAGCACATGGCGTTTCACCTGAAGTTCGTCAAAGGGCTCGTGAAAAAGGTCTTACTGTCGTTGATGCAACATGTCCTGATGTAACGAGAACGCATGATATTATTCGTGAGAAAAGCGAGCAAGGCTTCCATACGATCTATATTGGTAAAAAGGGACATCCTGAGCCCGAGGGGGCGATTGGTGTTGCTCCTAATATGGTACATCTTATTGAGAAGGAGCACGAGATTGCGGACTTACAGTTCGAAGACAATACTCCGCTGCTAATTACGAACCAAACAACGATGTCGCAATGGGATATTAGACATATTATCGATCAGCTTAAGGAGAAATTCCCGCATGCTGAGGTTCATAATGAAATCTGTCTTGCTACACAAGTTCGCCAGGAAGCAGTAGCTGGTCAAGCTGGTGAAGCACAGCTATGTATTGTAGTTGGTGACCCACGAAGTAATAACTCTAATCGTTTAGCTCAAGTGTCCGAGGAGATTGCAGGTGTGAAAGCCTATCGAATTTCCGATCTATCTGAGTTAAAGCAGGAATGGCTACATGGTATTGATCGTGTTGCAGTTACTTCGGGGGCTTCTACTCCGACGGCATTGACGAAGGAAGTTATTGAATATCTTGAAAAATATGATCATAACGACTCAACAACTTGGGAGCTTAAACGCTCTGTTAATATGAGTAAAATTTTACCGAGAATTAAGACGAAAACTGTGTAAATGATACAACTATATGAACAGCCCTTTCTTACTAGTGATTTTATTAGTGAGGAAGGGCTGTTTCTGTTTTGGCGCGTACGTCAAATGGACGTACGCGCTTTTAAGTAACATCTTCCTTTGTTTGGCTATCATGGAATGCTTCTATGCGGTTTAAAGGTACCTGCAATGGAGAAATGACAGCGGGCGTTGTTGACCTCGGAACAATAATTAGTTCTCGAACGTCTCACGTGCATGCAGAAAATTAAATTATAACTATTGACGAACGAGAAAAACTAATGTATATTTACTTTAGTGATTAAAAGCATAACAGCACAAAAGCGTAAAAGCTATGAAGCACAAAAGCTTAAAAGTGTAAAAGTGTAAAAGCGAACGATTCGAAATTCTATTAGGTCAGTGTAAATGTTAATTAATGAAACAAAATATCATATAGCTTAATAAGCAAATAGGGAGAGATAACTAATGATCGTAATTACAAAAAACAATGTGTCAGATGAGCGTATTTCGGAGATTGTAGCCTGCATTGAACGTAAGGATGGGATGCAAGCTCATGTATCGAAAGGGACGGATCGTACAGTAATCGGAATTATAGGTCAAGCAGATTCACAGCTAGGCGAACAATTAAGAGCAATGAAAGATGTAGATAATGTTATTAAAATTTCCAAATCATATAAGCTTGCAAGTAGAGACTTCCACCCTGATGATACC
>DXHF01000023.1 GCA_019113605.1 Candidatus Paenibacillus intestinavium | reverse complement strand
TGTACCAACTACGTACACTTGCGCTTCCGCTTTTCTCAAGTAGCGTTCCATCTTCTTGGTGCTGACAAGTAAACAATTTGACCTTGATTGAAAAAGGTAACTCAAATTGTCTACTTGTGATCACGATGGTTATGCTAACGTAACATAGTCGACGGCGAATATGAAATGAACTTGGAAAGTACGGTTCGCGTGTACCAACTACGTACACTTGCGCTTCCGCTTTTCTCAAGTAGCGTTCCATCTTCTTGGTGCTGACAAGTGAACAATTTGACCTTGATTGAAAAAGGTAACTCAAATTGTCCGCTTGTGTACTTGAACCGTACAAGTTGCTGGGTTGTGTTTTATTGCTAGGCACTAGTATACGAACAGCTTAAAATTTAACGATTTTAATTATTTTAATAAAGATCGCATCAATGAAGCATTTTATAGTATAGAACGTATAATTAGGTTGCCATCTTTAATTAATAGCGTAAGTTCGAAAAGTCTACTTTTTGAACAACCTCTTATATGATAAGGTGGCCTATGTTTTGCTCAATGATGGTTCTGCAGAAAGAGAGGGCTTTTGTGCGCACACTATGGCAGCGTTGGAGTAGACAGGCTAAGATTTGTCTATGGGTGATTACATTAATAGGCGTTATAGCAGCAATTCCACTAAGCTTTTTACGTGTTGAGATGGAGAATTCCGCTAACACGGTTGAGTATGTGTTTGATTATCGCGACTTAGAGGAAATAGCAAATTATCAATTAGACTTTACGCAATATATGGACGAGCAGCTTACTAATCTAAAAGCCGCTGGTGTTCAGTCGATGTCATTGTATGAAAGTTCTTTGAAGGACTTAATGCAATCAGGTCGCTTAGTGTATTACTCTGAGAAAGAAATGGCTGCCCTGCAAGGGGAAATACTCAATACTAATGTTAATCATACATACGTTCTTTTCAGTAGTGAGCAAGCTGCTATTGAAATTTCACCAATTATAGAACGTGAATTTGAACGTCAAGGGGTTAATGTAACAGAGTATGAGTATAAAGGGAGATCAGGTCTTATTATCAATGAAGCTGTAAATGCTGCTACATTGAAAACATTAGATTTTGATCCGATGACGATTGATAAGCTAATTGATATGGGGTTCCATATCGTAGCGCGCTTCTCTGATCGTATACAACCATTTGATGTGAAATGGGCAGAAGAGCAGCTTGCTCGACTAAGTGAACATGGCGTTACACGTATTATTTTCGATGGTTCTAAAGCAAAAGGTGCTACCGATCAAGCTGAAATGAAAAGCTTGACACAATATGCTGCACTTCTCGAAAAATATAATATCGGCGTAAGTATTATCGAAAATTTGAAAGCACCACAAGAAGGCTTGAATAAGCTTGCTTACGGTACAGACTATAATATTGTTCGCGTGTATTCTCTATCTGCTGAGGATAGCTTCACGATGACTACAGAAGGTATGACAGATCGTTTTTTATTAGCTGCCAAAGATCGCAACATTCGCATATTTTTCTTGAATGTTGGAGTCAAATCTAACGGAAATACTGGTGTGCTGGAAAGTTCTGTTGAGAAGCTTACAAGTACACTTGCAGGCGAAGACGGTGTAATCGCGCAGTTAGCCGCTAATGATTATCCTGGAGGTATTGCCGAAGCATTTACGTATGAAAATCCGACATGGGTGAAATATGTACGTATGATTGTAGTGCTAGGTGCAATTGCGATCATTACTTTACTAATTTCAACATTCATTCCAGGCAGTCAGATTATCGTATTCCTGTTAGGTCTAATCGGTTCTGCGGGGCTCTTCGTTTTGAATAGTGCGCTATTAGAACAAGCTTTAGCATTGGGCGCAGCAATTAGTGGACCGACACTAGGGGTCATCTGGATTATGAATCGCATCTATGCACGTACGATAGGTGAGCGACGAATGGTCGGCGGCAATGAATGGACATTAGGTGGTACAACACCGATTCATGAAGGAAGCCTGGAGCAACGCAAGTGGATATTCCCTGACATTGCTGCTGCTCGCCGTTTGGGACTTGCCTTGAATTGGTTCGTTGTAGGGACATGCATTACATTAAGTTCTGTTCCGTTAGTGTTTGGTTTGTTGTACAACGTGACGTATCGATTAGTGCTTGAGCAATTCCGCGGTGTAAGTGCACTTCATATTGGTCCAATTGTGCTAGTAGCAATTTATGTATTTTTATATCAAGGTAATGGTGCCAAAGGCGTTCTATCTCGACTATGGAATATACTGGTGAAGCCAATTACGTTGCTTTGGGTTGTTATTGCGCTTGTGTTAGCAGCTATAGGGTTATATTACTTAAGTCGTACTGGTAATAGTGGTCAAGTATCTGCAATTGAATTAGTCGTTCGTCGATGGTTAGAATCGAGCGTGGGAGTACGTCCACGATTCAAAGAATTTATGCTGGGACATCCACCGATGTTATTAGGTCTATTCCTTGCCCTTCGTTATCGTTCTGCTTGGTTATTAATTATTGTTGGAACACTAGGTCAGTTGACTATGGTAAGCACATTTACACATATTCATACACCATTACTAATTTCTATCATTCGTACGGGATTAGGACTTGGTGTAGGTATCATCTTCGGCTTAATTCTTATCGGTATTTGGATTGTATTGGAAGGAGCTTGGCGTAAATGGGTATGGCCTCCAATTCGACAACGTTTAGAATTGTAATTTCTGGTTATTACGGATTTAGCAATAGTGGGGACGAAGCTGTGCTTCGTTCCATTCTGCTTGCTTTGCAGGAGCAAGGGGAGCAGGCGAACGTAAAGATTGTACCGATCGTACTTAGTAATGATCCTGCATCGACTACAGCAATGTATGGTGTAGAAGCTATGCCGCGAATGCACCCTGCTTCTTTATGGAAAGCTATAAAATCAGCAGATGCACTAATTAGTGGTGGAGGAAGCTTATTACAGGATGCAACGAGTAAGAAGACGATTCCGTATTATACAGGAGTCATTAAGCTTGCTCAGTGGTTGGGCAAGCCAACCTTTATCTATGCACAAGGACTTGGACCCGTCAATTCTCGAGCAATGTTCCCATTGATTAAGTCAACGATGAAGAAAAGCCGTTATATCTCAGTGCGAGACGAGCAATCTGCACAATTATTGCGTAATATCGGTGTTGTCCAACAACCGATTGAAGTCGTTCCCGATCCAGTGATGGGTATGCCACTGCCAGATCAACAGACTGCTTGGAAAGTAATAGAGCAGGACAAACCAGTTATTGGTGTATCCGTTCGTTTCTGGCGTAGTGATCGCCAAGAGCTGACTGCAATAGCGGAGGCATTAATTAAGCTAATCAATAAGCGTAGTGTTCATATCCGCTTTTTACCGTTCCATACACCAGATGATGTCGAAGCATCACGGTATGTGCATGATCTCATTGCCCCGCATCTCAATGATCATGCGACGATAGAGATTGCTCATGTAGAAGATGATCCACAGCAGATGTTATTAGCCGTTTCACTGTGTGATGTGTTATTCGGAATGCGACTGCATGCTTTAATCTATGCCGCTAATCGGAGAGTACCCTTGCTTGGGTTAAGCTATGATCCGAAAATCGATCAATTTCTTGAACGTATCGGTTCCGTGCCAGTTGGGACGACAGAGCAATTGGATGCTGATCAATTTACCGAGCAAATGGTGCAATTATTAGATGATAAAGCGAAGTGGAAAACGGAAAAAGAACCTTATATTTCACAACTTATTGAACAATCTCAGAAACCAGCGCAACAATTGATTGAATTTTTGCGTCAAAATATATAGAGGTGATCTTTTGACCAAGCCTATCCCGAAAGTTTCGATCTTTGGTATTCCTTTTTCAACGATGAGTAAGCAAGAAACAGTTGAGTATATAACTGACCGTATTGAAGCGAATATTCAAACTCATGTCATAACAGCCAATCCCATTATGGTAATGAGTGCTTTAGAAAAGCCACAGTACAAAGAAATGATGCTTCGATCAGATCTCATTGTACCAGATGGCTCTGGCATACTATGGGCAGCAGAGCAAGGCGGCAATCCCATTCCAGAGCGAGTAACTGGTATTGAGCTCATTCATGAGCTAATGACTAAGGGAGAAAAGCATCATTGGAAAGTGTATTTACTTGGTACGAGTCAAGCGGTTATCGAATCGGCTGCGAAAACA
>DXHF01000302.1 GCA_019113605.1 Candidatus Paenibacillus intestinavium | reverse complement strand
CTCCCTAGTAATGTGTCCTGTGTGAAAAATCCTAAGGCCAGTGGTAGAACGAATAATCCATATGTCAAAAAGTTTTTCAAAAAGGATGGCGTCGGTGTGTGATTACATCCACAGTCTATTTTCTTTTCTTCATAAGCTCGAAGCGCTAAATAAATTTGAAATACAGCAATTGCAAAAAGGCCAAATGCAGCTAATTTCACATAAATTTCTGTGCGTGGAGCGATATAATAATGAAGTCGTTCATTTTGAGCAAGCTTTACAATGAGATATGTGAATCCTCCCAGTAAGAATGCACGAATGATATAGTGTATAGTTTGTCTTCGATCATCCATAGAAAAATCCCCTCTCGGTTATAATCTATTTTCACAAGTAGATGTAGTCTAGTAGTATGGCTCCAAATAATACGGTAACTACAATAAGTGCAGAAAGAAGAAGCACAAATTTATATTTAAAAACAGATAACAGCATTAAAGTGCTCTTAAAATCAAGCATCGGTCCAAAAACTAGAAATGTAACGATAGATCCTGCAGAGAAAGTCCCTGCAAAAGAAGAAGCGACAAATGCATCAGAGGTAGAACAAATCGATAAGATGTATGCAAAAACAATCATAAAGATATGTGAACTTATTTCCCCTTGCCCAATTTCAACAAGACTGCCTCTTGGTAAAAACGTTTGAATACCCGCTGTTAATATAGAACCGATCATGACGTACTTGCCCATATCAAAAAACTCTTTCCCAGCATGATCCATAATCGTTAGAAAATGATTACCCTTCTCTTGATGAATATGTGTATGTGTATGTGTATGTATTACAGAATCTTTAGAACTGTTTGCTAAATGATTTTCCTTCAAGGGATTCCCCTTAACAAATTTATAGACAATAATGCCAATAATTGTTCCAACGAACAATGCTAATCCTATTCTTGAGAAAATCAACTCAGGTTTACCACGAAAAGCGGTATAGGTTGCAGCGATAACGACAGGATTAATGATAGGCCCTACCAAAATGAATACTATGCCAATGTATAGTGACATTCCTTTATTAATAAGTCGCTTCACAATAGGGATCAAACCACATTCACATACTGGAAATAAAAATGCTAGCATACAGGCAAAAGGTATACCTAACCATGGGTTTTTTGGCGTGAATTTACGAATAATTGCTTCTGAAACAAATTGTTGCATCAGGGAAGATACTAATATTCCTAGAATTAAGAACGGGAATGTCTCGAGTACAATACCTAAGAGAATGGTTTTAAAAGTAATAAAGCTTTGATAAGAAGGAGTATTTTCCACTAAAAATATTATGATAAGGTCAGGAAACAAGGCAAACAGCAATATGGAAAAAAACAGAATACTAAATATAAAATTTACCCCTTGACGATTTAGTAGAGTACGCAACTGAAAACCTCCATTATTACACAAAGTAGAACATTAGAATAAAACGTAATCGTAATGATTACACTTTATTCTAGTTGCTTAATATATTTATGTCAATATCTTCAAGTAGAGAATGTTAGTAGAATTTATTTACTCATTCAAAACAGTCAGCTAAGTACCAGCTACTTAAAAAACTCACAAAATAATTCCAAAAAATGTTGACACTGCTAAATAGCATGCTATAATCAGTTTTGTTGATGATAATCGTAATCATTACTATTTAGCTTGTGGGTCTCTGCAAAATAAATTTAACTCAAGTAAATGCGTAGAGGATGGTTGTGATGAAACAGGAAATAGAATTTATCAAGTTTAATCCGACACAAAACATGACGATTTTAGTTAAAACAAATCATCCAACTGAAGATTACAAGCAAATTGCAACAAAAATGATGTCCTATGATAGCGTAAATGCAGAACAAGTAGGTTTTATCGGAAAATCATTGAACAATGCAGCAGATGCATATTTGAAAATGGCTGGGGGTGAGTTTTGTGGCAATGCTTGTATGTCTTTAGCGACACTTATTGCATCAGAAAAAGGACTCCATCATGATGAGCATACTGAAATACTTTTAGAAGTATCAGGGTCAGATACATTAATTATGTGTCAGGTGAGAAGAAATGTGAATGAGCATATCTGTCAATTGACGATGCCTATTCCTAAAACGATTGAAAAGAGAACGATTAAGTATGGACGGGAAGAAATAGATGTTGTTATCGTGAGCTTTCATGAGTTTGTTCATATCGTTATAGAAGTGAAACGGTTTAGCGATAAAGTTAGAGAAGAAGCGCAAAGATTAGCTAAATCATTTGCAGCTAAGTTAGAAGCTAACCTGATTGGCATCTTATTATACAAATCAAAGTCTGGTGAATTAGCTCCGCTGATTTATGTCCACATCTAGACAGTATGGTCTGGGAAAGGGGATGTGGTTCAGGTACTGCTTCGATAGGTGCTTATCTAGCATGGAAAAATAAAATGGGAGTCACTGCACAGATCAAACAACCAGGTGGCACCATGAAAGTGCTAGCCAATTATGGTGATCGTGATGAAATTGTCAGTTTGAAAATTGAAGGAACTGTTGGAATAGTGGCGCAAGGGAAAGCTTTTATAGAAGTATAGTTATTATATTGTACTGGAGTGAAATGAATGAATGAGATGTGGAAATTTCAAGAGCATTTGAGAGCGTTTTTGGCGAAGTTCAACCATTTATCTAGACAATATGATCATACCGTTAATAATAGTTTGGAAATGGAAAGGGTAATCAATGAATATTCAAAATTTGTAACAGATAAGGGAAACCTTGAAGTATGGGATAGACTTGAACATCAAAAATCTAGTGATTTCCTGCAACTGGCAATAGATTTAAGGAGGGAATCGGCAATTTGTGTAGCTATTATGGAGAAATATCGTGCTTTAAAGCTACAAAAAGGTGATGTTGAGATAACTGAATATTTCAAAAATATAGAATCATGCATTGAAGAAGAATTTGGAAGCTTCCGGCTAAGTTCGAATTCGAAAGTACTATTTATAGGCTCAGGAGCATTTCCGATGACACCTATACTAATTGCGAAGAGAACAGGGGCAGAAGTTGTTGGCATAGATATTGATAATGAGGCTATTGAACTAGGACGGAATGTTATAGAAAAGTTGAGCAGTGGTTTGAACATTCGAGTAGAGAAAGTGCTAGTTGAAAATCTGGAATTTACAAAGGAAGCTACCCATATCATCTTTAGCTCAACCGTTGAAAATAAATATGATCTATTGGATCAACTATATTTATCGACAAATGAACATATCGTTGTAGCTATGAGATATGGAGATCATTTGAAGTCCTTATTCAATTTCCCTTTACAGGTGGTGAATCCTCAAAGATGGAAGTTGGTTGAACATGTACGGCGTCCAGATCATGTGTTTGATGTTGCATTGTACAAAAAAACATAGAGAGCTTAACTGTGTGGGAGGAGATCTAGATGAGTGATTTCAAACGAGTCTTACTATTAGGTACAGGGCCTGCGTCAATACAACTAGCTTTACATCTCAAAAAACATTGGAATTGCACTGTTGCTATTGTTGGAAGAGAATCCGTACGTTCAGAGTGTTTTTTTGAAGCGCTTAAACAGAGTAATCAACGCATACGTGTAAGCATTCAGAATGAAAAACATCGTTACATGGAGGGCGAATGCTTCGTTGATCATGTATTTCAAGGATATGGAACAATTACAGGAGAATGGGATACCGTTATCTTTGCTGTTACAACAGATGCCTATATCCAAGTGTTGAACCAAATCGCATCTAAGCTTCTTGAACAAGTGAATTGTATGCTTTTGATTTCCCCGACCTTTGGTTCGAATAGTTTAGTTCGCCATTATATGAATGATATTAATCCAGATGTGGAAATTATCAGTTTTTCTTCATACTTTGGTGATACGCGCTGGATAGAGGATAAACCAACTAATCATGTTTTAACGACAGCGATCAAGAAAAAAGTGTTTATAGGCTCTACAAAATCTTCATCTGCTAATGTTGTAGCACTATGCACAGTATATGAACAATCAGGCATCGTAATGGTTAGGATGGATTCTCCGATTGAAGCGGAAACAAGAAATATATCTTTATATGTTCATCCACCACTCTTTATGAATGCCTTTGCACTTAACGCTATATTTGAAGACAAGGAGTCTAAGAAATATGTTTATAAAATTTATCCGGAAGGGCCTATTACCCAATTTTAATTCGAGATATGTTGGCTCATTGGAAAGAAATTATGAATATTATTAGCAAATTGAATATTAAAGGGATTAATTTACTTAAATTTATGACGGATGACAATTATCCGGTTAGACTTGAGAGCTTATCGCGTCATGATATAGAAAACTTCCCCTTTTTAGAAACGATTCATCAGGAGTATTTGTTATATATACGTTATACCTCGTTATTGATTGATCCTTTTTCGGAACCTGATGAGGACGGTAGATATTTTGATTTTTCCGCTGTACCTATTACAAAGACATTTATCAATAGAGAAGGGGAATTAGATATCCCTAGAATGCCTAAGGAAGATTACTATCGTCTTAAGATCATTCAAGGAATTACACAAAGTGTAGATTCAAGCTGCCCGACCATTGACAAATTTATACATACCTACGAGAAGAAAGTAAGAGAGATTTTTGATGCTCAGAAGGAAGAAAGATTATCCAATGCATTTTTTGTACAAAGCTTTGAGGAAGATTTGCATAGAATTTGCAGTGAAATAGCGAAGAATTAGATGCAAGGATGCTAGATTCATAATCGATATATTTTCAGGAGGTAATATTGTGAAAAAGGTAAAGTTATTTATTGTATTAGTAATCTGCATAGTGGTAACCATGCTAGCTGGCTGTAGTGATAGTAGGGATGCGAAATCGGATTCGATACATTATGAAAAACAAACAGAACTCGTCTATGCGTCGGCCAAAGATATTAATGATATGAATCCACATCTATACGCAGGTTCAATGCCGGCTCAAGGAATGGTGTATGAATCATTAGTTGAAAACACAAAGACAGGCATTAAGCCCTTACTTGCTGAATCATGGGAAATTTCCGAAGATGGAAAAGTATATACCTTTTATTTGAGGGGAGATGTGAAGTTCCATGATGGTGAACCATTCAATGCAGAAGCCGCAAAGCAAAATATTGAAGCGATACAAAGCAATAAAGAGAAGCATACATGGATTAAGCTATCTACCAAATTAGTAGGCGTGAAGGCGGTAGATGAGTATACAGTTGAGCTGACGCTGTCTGAAGCCTATGCTCCAGCTCTAGATGAATTGTCTATGACTAGACCGTATGTGTTTATTTCTCCAAACAGCTTTATTGATGGAGAAACAAAAAATGGGGTGAATGGTTATAATGGCACTGGGCCGTATAAACTGATGGAACATAAAACCGATGAATATGCTTCTTTCCAAGCAAATGAGGAATATTGGGGCGGCGAGCCTGATATCAAAACCGTTATATCTAAAGTTCTTCCAGCGGGAGAAACGACTTTTTTAGCATTGCAAAAGGGTGAAATTAATTTTGTTTTCACTGATGATCGTGGTGCAGACAGTATTGATATTGAAGCGATGGATCAATTAGTTGAGTCTGATAATTATCAGCTTGTTAGAAGTGAAGTAATGAATACAAAAATGATCGTAGCTAACAGCAGTAAACAAGGTAGTCCCGTAAATGAAAAAGCTGTTCGTGAATCCATTTGGCATGCGATTGATCGAGATACGATCAGTAAGGATATTTTTAATGGAACGGAAACTGCAGCCCATTCACTATTCTCAGCAAATGTTAATTATGCGAATATCGAGTTGAAGAAACGAGACTATGATTTGGAAACAGCGAAACAAATGTTAGAAGAAGCAGGTTGGGAACTGGATAACGGCGCGGTAATCAGAACAAAGGCTGATAAGAAGTTAGCTATCCAATTATATTATGATAGCAATTCATCTTCGCAAAAGACGCAGGCTGAATTTATTCAAGGCTCACTGAAGGAAATAGGTGTACAACTAGAGATTATCGGCGAAGAATCTACCTCCATCGCCAACAGAAGATCAACCGGTGACTATGATTTATTATTTAATCAAACATGGGGACTAGCGTATGATCCACACAGCACGATAGCTGCGTTTACTTCTGCAAATGCTTACCTACATACAACAAGCGGTATCGCGAATGCAACTGAGCTTTACAAGAAAATTGATGAGGTCATGGTAACTATGGACGAGGATACACGGAAATCATTGTACGCTGATATTATGAGAATGGTTCATGACGAGGCCGTTTTTATTCCCGTTACGAATGGTAGTGTCACTGTCGTTGCATCAAAAGAGTTGAAAAATATTATGTTTAAACAAACACAATTTGAGCTTCCATTTGAGCGCTTGAGCTTTGAATAGAATGATGAATTAAAGGGGGATTCCCCCTTTTTGTTTTTGTGGATGATCAAGAATTGAATCATTGGATATGTTTTATCGAAAGGGGATTTCAATGCTAGGATACATCATTAGAAGACTGTTGTTGGCATGCCCTCTACTATTAATTGTTTCATTTATAACGTTTGTATTAATTAATATCTCCCCCCAAGATCCTGTCGAACTGGTGTTGCAAGCTCAAGGTATACCGAACGTTACAGACGAATTAATTGTTCAAACGAGAGTAGAACTGGGTCTAGATCAACCGTTTATTATCCGTTTCTTCCATTGGGCGATAGCCTGCCTGCAGTTGGATTTTGGAGATTCATACGTCACGGGAAAACCTATCTGGTCATTAGTAGGTCCTGCTTTTCTTAATACGTTAAAGCTAACGTTAGTTTCATCTGTTGTCATAATTGTAATATCAATTTTATTAGGTGTGCTTTGTGCAATAAGGGAAGGGAAATGGATGGACAAATTGGTAAGAGCGGTAGCTTTTCTATTAACATCGATGCCGTCTTACTTGCTTTCAGCTATTTTGATCTGGTATTTCTCTGTTAAATTAGATTGGTTGCCTACTAGTGGGATGGATTCGTATAAAAGCTATATATTGCCGGTTACTGTGACCGCGATAAGCTATGCCGGTATTTATTTTCGAAATGTGAGAAGCTCAATGATTAGCAATTTGAATGAAGATTATGTATTATACGGCCGAGCATCTGGCTTGCCTGAGCGAAAAATCACGTTGCATATTTTAAGAAACTCCTTACAAGTTGCCATTTCGATATTTGGTATGGCTATACCTATAATCATGGGAGGTACAGTCATTATTGAAAATGTTTTTGCTTGGCCGGGATTAGGAAGCTTAAGTATAAGAGCGATTCAAAGCAGAGATTTTCCGATCATCCAAGCCTATGTTCTTATATTGGCAGTTGCATTTGTATTGTTTAATACCGTTTCAGATATTGTGAATGCCGCTATTAATCCGAAATTGCGGAGGGAAAGCTAGATGATGATACTCAAAAATTTAAGCAAAGATAAGTTAGGCAGCCTGTCTTTAATCATGATTACAGCAACAATTATTGTCGGATTATTTCCCTCTTTTTTTGCCCCACATGATCCTTACTAAATTAAAATGAATATCCGTTATGGGGCCTCGTCGTCGGAATATCTGATGGGAAATGATCATTTGGGAAGATGCATTTTATCCCGATTAATATATGGAATTGGTCCTAGCGTCTTATGGGTACTTGTTGCATTAGCTTTATCGGTAGTAATAGGTGCTTTATTAGGCTTTATTGCAGGCTACTTTAGAGGAAAAGTAGATGCCTTTATTATGAGAATTTGCGATGTCATGCTTTCTTTTCCTCTATATGTTATGACATTGGCGATAGTCGGAATTTTGGGAGTAGGTCTAGAAAACATTTTGATAGCGTTTATTGTCATGAAATGGGCGTGGTTTGCTCGGGTGATTAGAACGTCTGTGATGCAGTATTCCGAACTGGATTATGTGAAATTTGCCAAAGCATCTGGAATAAGAGATTCGAAAATAATTTATAAGCACATTATTCCAGTCACATTTGCCGATATCGCAGTTATTTCGAGTAGTGCGATCGGTTCGATGATTTTACAAATATCAGGATTTTCATTTCTCGGATTAGGTATTCAAGCTCCCAATGCGGAATGGGGAATGATGCTGAATGAAGCGCGTGAGGTTATGTTTACAAGACCAGAGCTTATGTTAGCCCCTGGTTTAGCAATTATTATTATCGTTTCGACTTTCAATTTCTTGTCGGATGCGCTTCAGGCTGCTTTAGATCCCAAATTAATGACCTCAACTGCTGCCTTTCATAAGCACAGAGTCGTTTCTAAGATCAGAGTTCGTAATAAAGAGGTGACAGAATAAAGATATGAATATATTAGACGTAAAAAACTTAAAGGTTCAGGATATGAAAACGAATAAGGTAATCATTCATGGTAGCTCATTCCAGTTAAAGCAAGGAAGTTGTCTTGCCATTGTAGGAGAAAGTGGGAGTGGAAAGTCTGTCACTTGTAGAGCAATTATGGGGTTGAATAAGGCTTGGCTACGTCAATCAGGAGACATCATATTTAAAGGTGAGAATCTTTCCCATCTTTCCGAAAAAGTAATGCGACAAAAAAGGGGAAGGCATTTAAGTATGATTGTGCAAAATGGGATGAGTGCTTTTGACCCTTCTTGTGTAATCGGGGTTCATTTAAAGGAAACACTGTTTGAGCATTTTGGCTGGAATACGAATGAAATCGTAGAAAAAATGAAAAAGGCGATGGAAAGCGTGATGTTGAAAAATCCAATCGAAATTATGAATAAGTATCCGCATCAGCTATCAGGTGGCATGCTGCAGCGCGTTATGATTGCGTTGGCATTAGTACTGGAGCCCGATATTATTATTGCAGATGAGCCAACAACAGCACTGGATACTATTTCACAATTTGAAGTTGTAGAACAATTTATTCAATTGCGAAAGTGTATGGGCTGCTCAATGATCTTTATTTCTCATGACTTAGGAGTGGTGAAAAAAATCGCCGATGATGTTTTGGTTATGAAGGAAGGAGAGATTATTGAGCGAGGGAGTATCCGAACTGTTTTTTCAGAACCAGTCGATGAATATACTAAATATCTGCTGTCAACTAGATTGGCACTAAGTAACCATTTCAAGATGATCATGGGGGGATGACAGGTGTTGAAAATCGATCATGTTGAGAAATCGTATGGGAAAAGTGGACTTTTTTCGAGACAGAGACAAAAAGTGTTAAACGATATTAGTTTTGAATGTGAAGCCGGTGAATGTCTCGGTATTATTGGAGAAAGTGGCAGCGGAAAATCAACACTAGGACGTTTAATATTAGGCATTGAAAAGCCCGACCGTGGTGCCGTTTTATTTGAGGGCAAAAGTATTGAAGATCGTAAAGTACGTTCGGGCAACATTAGCGCAGTATTTCAAGATTATAGATCGTCTATTAACCCTTTTTTTACAGTTAAAGAAGCCATTATGGAGCCTTTAAAAAAGCAGGAGAAAAGTGATGATAAGATTGATACTTTGTTAATTCAAGTGGGGTTAAATCCTTCCTATAAAAATAAATATCCGCATGAGTTATCTGGTGGGGAGGTTCAGAGAGTGTGTATAGCTAGAGCTATCTCAACAGAGCCCCGATGCATTTTATTAGATGAAGCGATCAGTTCGTTAGACGTTTCTGTTCAAACTCAAGTACTTGATTTACTGAAAGA
>DXHF01000301.1 GCA_019113605.1 Candidatus Paenibacillus intestinavium | reverse complement strand
TTTTCGTTAAATACCCACATTGTTACTTCACCAGTTACATCTTTACCGAAATCTTCTACTACAGGAGCGGTCTCACCATCTTCGGGAATAGTAGCACCATCATTCGTACTACCTTCATTGTTAGTTACAGGAGTAGTGTTGCCTTTGTTACTGCCACCACTGCCACCAGAACAAGCTGACAATACTAGTATTATTGCAAGTAGTACAAACACCATTTTGCTGAATTTTGCAAATTTCATTTTTTTACCTCCTATAAAGTTCTTTTTTTGGAGAAGCTTTTGATGTGTGACCCCTGATGCTTTTTGATTAACATTAACATTAACGATGATTGACATTTCGCAATTTCCCTAGCTTTTTTTCTTCTGGATAAGCATTCACAATGCAGTACATTTGCAATCGCTTACACCTGTTACACAGAAAGAATATTCACTAATTACAGTACAGGAAAGGAAGCGTTGTCAATGCGTTAAAGACTATCGTTCATGTCTATGTTAATAGATTACTTATTTATTAACGATTAGTCAATACATAAACGATAAACTTTTTATATTTTTTTATTCAAAGCGCTGCACGAGCCAAACCTGCCAATCTTCACCGCTATTTTTTTCAAATGATAGATTCTCATACTCATTCGGATTAGCTGAAATAGCTGTCGGTATCATACCAGTCTCCACATTGCGCAATAAATAACTACCTTCTTCTGAATACAGGAAATTCCAACGCTGTTCAGGTGTATGTAGTAATTTTAGTTGAACAACACCGTCTGTAGAAGCTGTCATATAGTGACCACTTATTGTGTTGCGAATATAGTAACTACCGTCCTCCGCATACTCTAACGTCCAGCTCTGAGCAGCCGTCCTGGTCTCAACATATTGACGATATCCTTCGCCTAACTTTTTAGAGCCGTTGTTAGGCTGTAGCATATTACCTGACTGTCTATTGCGGAATGACAACTCCTCCCCCTCTGGTAGTGTCGTTAGCAGTCGAATATAGGCAATTTCGGCTGATCCATTAATATAAAGCTTAATCTGTTCATTCGTTTCTAGATCAATTTCCGCTGATGTATATTCCCACTCATTAACTTCGTTATGCAATATATTAAATATTGTACTAGAATTTCTCGTTTCTAGCTTCAAAACTTGTTTATCATTAGCATTTTTGTAAGCAATAGCTACCGTATAACGACCAGCTTCAACTGGCAGCTCATAGGAATACTCCGTATTTTCGGAAAGTACTGCTATATTGTCAAGTAATGACGTACGACTAAGTGACATCCCTTGTAACAATTGCCCATTACTAGCCGCTAAGTCTACATAGGCCAGTTCCATATAATCAAGCTGCACTTGCTTTTGACTGAATGGCAATACAACGCTATTGACTCCCCCTTGTAATGGTAGGACAACGCTCGCTTTACTTAATTCATTCGATTTGGCTAGATCGATGGAATAAGCTTGACCATTAGCAATCAGTTTTTGTTTTGTTGTATCTCCATTATTGGTGTAGGCAACCGTCAATGTATAGATTCCCGTTGCAGGTGCAATGACTTCATTAATCGTTACTTCTTGCCCACGTTTTTGCCACTGCACGGTCTGACCATTTGAAGCTTGTTCATTGGTCATTATTGCTTCAGCTGATCCTTCCGAGTAATGTTCAAGTTCAAATCTAGCTTCACCAGAAGGAGATGGCATCGTATACCCTTTTGATACAGGCTCCCCTAGCTCTGGTTGACCTTGTTCATCATATTGATAAGGTTGAATTCTTACATTTCTAGCTTTGTCACATCCATATCCTTTGCCAGCTCCATCTACTCCATGATAGACATGAATAAGCTCTGAGTGATCAGGTGACTCAACAAATGATCCATGCCCTGGCCCATAAGCATTGGCATCCGCATTTGACACGAAGATTGGCTCTAGAGACTTTTCCCAAGAAGCAGGGTCCATCAGATTACTATCGACATTCGCGCTTAGCGCACCCATATTATAATTCGCATCGCAGAAGCTTGCTGAGTACGTAATAAATATACGATTATTATGCTTAATTACTTGTGGCCCTTCTGTCACACGAGCACCATTAATAATTTCCCAATCTAATTCTGGTTCAGTGAGCATAATTCTACTCTCTGCAATTGTCCATGGATTCTCAAGAGGTGCCATATACAAAGAATTACCTTTCGCTCCCGCTCCCGACCACATCATATACCAAGTTCCTTGATGTTCGAACAAGGAGGCATCGATTTGGAACATTTCATAACCTGTTCGAATTTGACCCTTCATTTCCCACTCACCTTCAAGTGGGTTAGCTGAACTATTCTCCAATACATACATCCGATGATCAAAGTCGCTTCCTTCTCTAGCAGCTGAGAAATAGATATACCATTTCCCATCGATGTTATACATTTCTGGCGCCCAGATGTTTTTACTCATAATGCCAGTTTCATTTTTTTCCCAAACTACCTTTGGTTCAGCATACGCTAAGCTCGTAATCGTTGAAGCACGACGCACTTCTAATCGATCATATTCTGGCACAGAAGCAATCATATAATAGTAGCCATCACTATGCTCATATATCCAAGGATCCGCTCGTTCTAATACGATCGGATTACTATAGTAAAGTGAGTTTGGATTACTCGTTGCATACGAGTAATCCGTTGTCTTTGATACCGAGCTACATCCTGCTAGCATAGTTATAAGTAGTAGCATAATAAAAATACGACGACTAGCGTGCATTATATCAGCTCCAATATTAGAACTTGCACAGAGTGAGCTGGTAGGTCTAATCTTGCTTGACCATCCTGCATAACTAATATTTGCTCCAATGGAGTAATAAGCTCGGCCGCCTTCTTATTCACATTCGGTGTATGAAGTAGACTAGCATCCCCAGTCAGTTGAATACAACGATATTCACCTTTCAGTGCAGCTTCTCCAAAACCTATTTGCAAAGGCTTAGCAGTAGCATCGGCATTAACTAGTTTTATATAGATAGCTTTTTCATCACGCGTTATAGAGTAGAAAATCTCATCGTTATAAGCTTCTAGCTTATAACGCACTGTAGGTATTGCTGGACTTGCGTTAATCCTACTTGATGCTGCTTGCTCTAGCAGTAACACGACATTATTATCGTCTTGTGTTAGACTCCATTGCTGGTCCCACTCCTTAGATACAATTGCATGAGTACAGCTTAATTCTTTACCGTTGCTACCACCATAATTGATACTAATATGATAAGCATGACCTTCTTGCATTTGCTCATCGTACGCCGCACGCATATTACCAACCATTGAACTAGAAGAGAAATCTCCAAGCGTATAGGCTTCAACGCCCTGCTTGTAAACTTTCAACCCTGTAGAGCGATTATGCTCTCCGATTACATATTCGTGCACATTTATAGTAGACGTATTAGCAGTCGTTAACCCGACCCCTACATATATTCCGTCATGTCCATTTACTTTTTCAGCGATAACTTCAACACGATAATTACTCCAAGTTGGTTCATCTAAGAAGATCCCTGTTCTCCCATTCCCAGATCCCTTTAATAGCAAGCCTTCTCCCTCTAGCCATTGACCTTGCTTATGAGCTGATAACCATTGCCACTTGTCATCTAAAGGTTGGGTGAAATTCTGTTCGAACAATATTTGGTTACTTTCGTTGCAGATTACAGTAATATACTTCAATAGCAATGTTGCCCCAACTGTCGATAACTGAATACCGCCTTGCGGTGCTAGCTGAATCGATTGACCATTGCGATACGTATAATATTGACTAGACAACACTTGCGTTCCAAGGTAACTTGCAAACAATTGCTGTACATAATAGTTCGGCGTGAACCAAATACTTTCATCATCAAACCAAATACAATCCGGGGTCCAGCGATACGTTCCATCCGTTAACACTTTATTAAATAGCGGTGCATAAGCTGCAAGGCGCACAACATCAGCATTATTCTCAAATCCTGTCATTACCGCTGCTTCAGCAATTGCACCTGCTAATGTGTTTTTATCATTAGATGCGTATTCTCCAACGAACACTTTGGACGTCCTCACTTCATCTGGCTGCCCATTGGCATCAACCGCACGGTAATAATAATTGTAGCGATCTGCATTACGTAGCAAATAATCATTGGAACGATAATAATGCTCGTCTACAATCGTATCCATATAATGATCCTGCTGCTCATACCATGT
>DXHF01000300.1 GCA_019113605.1 Candidatus Paenibacillus intestinavium | reverse complement strand
ATCATTATCTTTGATGATCTCAGTAATTGTTGTATTAAATTTTGATATCGATGGATATTTCTCCAGTTCCGTTAATCCTAACTCCTTAAACGCTTGTGGTTTGATCCCATCTCGAGTTAGAAACCCATGAGACTCCTGTGTGACTCTATTCCTATTCGTTCCATCATCAAATAATGCAATTTCTCTTCGTGCTCTTCCTAAAATAAGTCCAGCACTTAATCCAGCTGGACCTGCTCCTACAATGATACAATCGAATACTTTCATACCTCCACACCCTTCACATTACAATTGAAATTTGTTTATTACAGATATTATATATCTATGATATACTTTATGTAATTATTAGTCAAATTAGTAGTTCTAAAATTTTTCGTATTCACTCCTTTTCAAGTGCTACTTTGTGGTTATATATATTAAAAACACCTTATTATACCAGTTATATTTAGTGTAACCTATCCTTCACCACGTTGAAAGCATTATAATTGGATAAATCAAAAAAGCCTATTACTTTGCTCTTCTTGCACTACAATAATTTTAAACGTTGATGTTATGACTGAACGTTCCTCGGCACTGTCCATTGACAATTTCAGATTTATTGTTTTACTAATTGTTTTATCAACACAATAGTTTACATAACTAATATTACGTTCTAACTTTATTCGAATTGTAGTTTATTATTAATTATTAGTCTTCGTATTAATATGTAAAAGAGACAGTCCTTAAAATAGAAAAATCTACTTTAAAGACTGTCTCTTATTGTTTTGATTTTCCGTTAGGAATACTTACGTTGCAGCCATTCATTAGCAAGCTCCACCCAACTCGATGCTGCATGATTAATTTGAGTTTCATTAGCAGCAGTTGTTTGGTCAGCTAAAGATAGACCATGACCACCTTGTTCAAATACATGAAGTTCATACGGAATACGATGCTTCACTAATCCCATCGCGAATTGCAATGAATTTGCTGATAGAACAAGATCATCTTCCGATGTATGCCATAAGAAGGTAGGTGGTGTATGTGCTCCTACAAACCTTGCAGGGCTGAAGTTTTCAAGTAATTCAAACGATTGTTCTGATGTGCCTAGAACTACTGAGTTCATTAGGCTGAGCATCTCTGTGTACTTCACTGTTTCTTCTTCATTCATTAATTCCATAGAAATCACACTATCAAGTAAAGCATAACCAAGAATTAATGCGTTCGGTTTAATACACTCGGCAGGTACTCCAATATGCTCACTAACATAAGGTTTGTCCCAATGTACACCAATGCTAGCTGCAAGATGTCCACCTGCTGAAAATCCTGCAACTGCAATTTGATCTGCATGAACATTCCATTTCACTGCATTCTCACGAACAACCGCGATAGCTTTAGCAACGTCGTACAGTGGTTGTGGAAATTTCACCAACGTATTAGGATTTTGTTGATTATCTGGTTGAATTGGTGCTGAACCATAATAAGTATTGTAATGTAACACAAATGTTATATATCCTAATGAAGCAAATCTCAGCGCAACAGGCTCTGCTTCACGATCAGAAGTGTATAGATAAGCACCACCAGGGCAAATAATAATCGCTGGTCTTGGTTGACTAGCTTGTTCGCTACTTACCTGGTACGGTACATATGCTGTTAGTGTAACATGCTCTTGATTATCCCATAATTGGATAGTTTCAATATGCAAACTTGTTCCCTCCTACAACTATTCATCACCGAAATTAACGTTATGATACACTTGTTGAACATCTTCAAGATCTTCAAGCGCATCAATCAATTTTTCAAATTGAACTTGAGCATCTTCAGCAAGATCAACTTCATTAGCAGCAAGCATCATAATCTCAGCAACAGTGAATTCTGTAATTCCTGCAGCTGTAAACGCATCTTGCACAGCTTGGAATTGATCTGGTTCTGCATAGACGATAACATTATCTTCTTCAGCAATAATATCATTAACATCGACATCAGCTTCGATCAATAACTCCATTACTTCGTCTTCTGACTTATTAGCTACACCGATAACTGCTGTAGAATTGAACATATAAGCAACAGAACCACTGACACCCATACTTCCACCATTTTTATTAAATGCTGAACGAACTTCAGGTGCAGTGCGGTTTACATTATTCGTTAACGCATCTACAATGACCATCGTGCCATTAGGTCCAAATCCTTCGTATCGTAGTTCAAAGAACACTTCATCCGAGCTTCCTTTTGCTTTATCTAACGCACGATCAATAATTGCTTTTGGTACATTATATGTTTTCGCACGTTCAAGTACGACTTTAAGTGCACGGTTGGCTTCAGGATCTGGCTCGCCTTTTTTCGCTGCTACATAGATTTCAATTCCGAATTTAGCATACACTTTACTAGTGTTTGCATCTTTTGAAGCTTTCTTATCTTTAATGTTATTCCATTTGCGACCCATAATTCTCCCACTTTCTACTTAATATTCTTTACTATTATAACTGATATGGATAGTAAAGTAACAGTCTATCTGCCATGAAAAGTGTAAAAATTTGATTTCTTATTTGTACTTTGTGTCTAATTCCAATAATAAGTTGTTTTTTCTCTGTTAGCGGATATTTATAATTATTTTGGTTGCTTTTTGGGCGATGAGGAGTTTATCCCTGTTTCACCTTTTTCTTTATTGTGTTTTAGTTAACATAACTATATTTACGTATTATTCCGTTTTTTATTTCGCTAACTTTCAAAGTATTTATATTTTTAACATCATCGCATAGGACTTTCACAGATCCTGACATGCCATCCAACGCATCCGGCTCCTCCATGATTATCCCAGTTTTTTGTATCCAGCTTCCTAATTGAATCGATCGTAATCGCCTTTTTTTCCATGCGTCTATGGCTCGAAATCAGCTTTCACTCTTTCCCGTTCCATAGTAGTTCCCCCATCCTCGTGGGTAGGAATTTAACACTTACCTTGATCCTAACGATCTTGGATTAGGGTTACCGCCTATTCTATGTTTTGCCTACACATCCTCTGCACCTATCCTCACCGAGGTCAGCTATATACTTCCGTCATCCTGTGGTGTACTAGAGACTTTGACTCTTTAGTCTATCGCGCTGACAAGCGCACAAAGACTGTAGAACAAACTTGAATTCAAGTTTGTCTACAGTCTGAGCCCTACTTCAAATATAGCAGGATAATATAATTGTCACCGTCCACATCGATGCCTTTTCCGTTATTCTTATTTCCGCTTAAAAAAATTAGTTATGTTATTCAGCAATGGGTTGGTAGATTCCGCAACTTCATATATTTCTTCCCAAAAAAGGTTTTCTTTTCTATCTCCTTGAAAAAACTCCAACACAGCGTCATTCAGTTGTTCCAAGTCATTGTTTCGAAGCTTGGATAGTTGCTTACCGACCGCTGCTTGCAAATCAGCATGATCAACTTTAAATAGAAACTTCAAAAACTGACAAAATAGCTCATAACCCTTCTTGTCTTTGCTTGCTTGCAAATAATGCTTGGAGCAAAACAATACATAATCAGTCAAGTCTTCATCTGTCATACGGAATAAATTACATATCTCAAACATCTCATCTGCCGTCAAACAGCTCCTACAAATATGCGGTAAAATCCAGGTAAAGTAGCTCTTAGACGACTTGATGCCTAGTGACGTCAGATCTATCTGTTTACCTTTTGTAATCTCTTGAATATGTAGCTGCGTTGTGGCAAAAGACTTTAGATTTTCCTCAATCAGTATGCCTACTGCTAGAAAAAGTAACTTGCCTGCAATCATTTGTTCTCTAATTCTGTAGTTATAATCAAATATTAGCTTGACTAATTCATATGTCTGCCCTTTTGGACTTTCCAAAGAAATTCGATTAAGCACAGATTTAATTAACTCATCCGCAAAAGCCAGCTGAAGCTCATTATCAACCATTATCGTTAATACTTCAGCCTCGGTTTTAGGCGTGTGCTCATCTTGATATTTTCGCATATGCTTATAGTAAATAGACAATACATCGGGTAAATAAGCAGATGCATATTTGCTATTTTTCAAACAAAAAACGCTTAAATGCTGCTCATAAATTTTTCTGCCTTCTTCCGCGCTTTGACAGCTTTCTAGCAGTGAAGCATATATCTCATAAACTCGTTCGTATCTTTCATAGCTGCCAAAAAACTTGCTAATTGCAAGGCATTTATGTTTCTGATGACTAATCGCTAAATTTGCGAAGTGTCTCCAAATCAAGTCACTAGCAGCCTCGCCATCAGTTAATTCAATCAGCATTCCTTCAATATTGAACATCATGTTCATTAGATATACATAATGCTCTGCAAATTCATCTAAAATATAGTTTGCAATATATATGCCATTTGTTGCCTGATCAAGATAGGCCCCTTTTATAATATCATAGAATACATTGCCAATTTCTCCTTCTACCAGTAGCTCATCTTCAAGTACATTGTTGCGCTTTACATAATCACAAAGCACTTTAACTATGAACACAGTTTTCCACTTGGCAACGCCTTGCTGCATCACGTTAAATAGTTTTTTTCCGTTCTCGTCCTTCATTAACTCAACAGCAACGCTAAAGTTTCTTGCTAGACATAAACCGTCAATATCACGATAAAATTGTGTAAAGCTTGCCTCGTCACTGGCATCGGAAACAAAATTCATAATGATTCGTTCTGCTACAAGCTCACGAACTGCGTCCTGCATAGTAATTGATATCTGATCATAGCTGGCTAAAATAAACGTAAAAACTGCAATTGAATAGGCATGATTCAAATGCAATATAATATCCCGATCTGTTGCCAGTTGCTCGACTAACGCAATTAATTCGTGTTTCTGGGCATATTTCAAGGCAAATGCGGTTGCCCGTTCAAACTCCTCCGACGATATGCCGCGCATTCCGTCGATTCGCAGCTCATATAATTGATATGCGTCATAGTAATGCATATCAGCATCCGGATAATGATAGGAAGCGTTCAAAAACTCGTGAAATGCTTGCAAGCTGTCATAGGAGAAGGACATTGACATATCTATAAACTCAAAAAACTCAGAGTCAACCAGTACAACTTCGGGAAACTGCTGCTCAAACATATTAAATACAAAATGCTGCTGGCTATTGGAGCTTGTAAATCGGGTTCCTTGAGGTACTACACCGCAAACTCTCGAAATAGACAAGGCTGGATCGTATTCATATGTAGTAAAATCAATATTCGCAGCGTTTCTTAATGGTAAAGCATATTCCAATGCCGCAATCCATTTTATAATATTGGCGGACTCATCACATATGACAAGGCGTTTCCGTTCACTGTCATATGCCAGCATAGCAGCCAGCATCATCTTATAAATTTCTAGGCGATTTCCAACACTTAAAAACTCAGTAATTGCCTCAACATTAATGACATGCCCCTTTATTAATTCCGGAGTCGGCAAATAATCTGGTCGTTCCGAATTGTTCACTTCTCCATAATTCATATTGCTCCGCAGCATGCCGCTGCCATAAAATTCGCACGGGTAATGAGACAGTTCTGCTTCGTCACAAATAATGGAATGGCTAAGATGATTACCGAAGCGCCCTGTATCTCCCATATAATCTCTTCCCAAGTAGGTGTTGAGCGTTAATGTAAACATTTTGTTGTCTAGTCGGCGGTATATGAACGCTTGAGGCATTGTTAATGCCAAAGCCTCCGACATAACTACTCCGATATCAAGGGCAGGATGCTGATATGTAAACAGGCTTTTAACATCATCTCTCTTGTAATCCGGAAAGTTGGCATCGTACGAGAACACCTGCTGACCGTCGTTTACGCTGTTGATTCCTCTCATACAAGAAGTATATATAATTTGATGCTTTCCCATGTTCACACCTCTTTCAATTCATATTGTTATTTATTGACGCAACGCTTTAATCACTTTGTTCTCCTTCAATATCCATAGCAGCGGATCTTCAATTCGATGCGGGCGCGGACGCTCGATTTTTCTATCTTGACTCGGATTATTATTCAAGCCGAGTGCAGAAACTGCAAAATATGAATAGTTCTTATAATTAACATCCAACTGCGCCATAAAGGAATTTGCTCCCCAGCCACGAAGCAAACCTTCAATTTCTGAATGAACATTATGCCAATCGGACAGGTCAAAGTTTTTTTTGCTGCAATGCGGACTCGTTTCCAGCACCGTGCATCCAGCAGGTACAAGCGATGCTATTGCATCGAATTTGGAAAACACTGCGGCAACAGGTATGTCTATTTTTGCAGTAGACTTCATTCCTTTATCATTGCGAATCAACTTCGATACACGCGCCATAATGTCGTCAGAACGCGTTGCCTGCCTCCAATCAACTGATGATGCTCTGCTGACAACCGAATCCTCCAGCTGGCTCGTTACTTCTGGTATTTGCATAGGGTCAAGTAAAAAGATAATGCCCGCTGATTTGCATATATATTTATTAACAGTATTCATCGTATCTTCATCATTCAAATCTTCACCAGCAGTATCGAAGAAAACAAAAGTAAAGCTTTCAATACTTTCGCCAAATAGCTTTTTCCGTTTTAAATTCAAAGTGAAAATAAGCGGGCGATATGCGCCGTTGTTAACGTCCTGCTCAGAGCTTTTCGTCAAGTCGAGCTTCTGCAAATCATGATACAGTTTTCTGCCAAAGCCTTGCTCATAGCGTTCCATGCTATCGTCGAACCCCATCATTGCTCCGCCGAACTTGACCGAAATCCGATCAATCAACTCCTTAATAATAACACCGACAAAGTGGCTTTTTCCGGTATCTCGTGAGCCGACTACAGAAATAATCATATCACGACCGAGCAATGTGCTCTCTGGTAGCACATTATGACATGATGGGCATACTACTTTATAGGTTGTCTTGCCGCAATCTGAGCAATCTGCCGATCGTGGCACACGAGATGGTTTTGTTAACGGAGCAGTGAACGTTCTTTTTCCTTTTTTCGGTAAGTTAAGATTACCATTTTCATACTTGGTCATTTCGATATCATCAACATCCAGACAACGATTATTTGAGCATCTGAACTGCGCTTCCGAAAGTTGATGCTGTTCGAAGCAATAAGGACAAATAAATGTTTTCTTGCTTATCATAGTTAAGCCCCCGCTTATTAAGTGATTTTATAATTCGACTTGAATTTTAATTTTAATTGGT
>DXHF01000299.1 GCA_019113605.1 Candidatus Paenibacillus intestinavium | reverse complement strand
TTGGTTAATGAGAGAAGGCTTAACATGTTGAAGTTAGGTTGGAAAATAACAGGATTAACAACTTTACTTACAATGTCACTTCCTTATATCGCTGTTGCTACTGATGGTAACAGCGAGTCAGGGGTTGGCTTAAGTAATGGAATTGACAAGATGGATACAGGATTTATGGGCGAGGTTATCTGGGTATTCGTCGCGCTTGCTATTGTAATTACTTTATTAATTTTCACAATTAAATTTCTTTCAAAACGTAATCGTGCATGGGGTACTGCGCGTGGTCTTCGTTCATTAGGCGGAATTAGTCTTGGTCAGAATTCCTCTATGCAAATTATTGAGGTAGCAAATCGAATCTATGTTGTTGGTGTCGGTGAACAAGTAACTCTACTTGACAAATTGGATGATCCAGAGACAGTAGAGCAGATCATTGCAGCGCTCGAACTGAAAGAACAACCGATGATTACTTTTTCTACGATGAAGGATTGGCTATCATCTAATTCTAATAAACGTTCAAAAAAGGGCTTCCAAGAAACAGAAACTAACATGTGGAATGAGTCTAGCTCTTTTGAAGACTTGCTGCAAAGTAAGCTCGATAAACAAGCGGAACGTAAGCAGGAGTTAGAGTCACTTTTGAAAGATAATAATAAATGAATGGTTGATGGACAATGAAAAAAAAGTGGATGCTTATCGTACCGCTGTTACTGTTTCTATTCATAACGCTGGTACCGTATGCTCACGCTGAAACACTTCCTGATATCTCCATTAACGTTGGTGGTTCTGATGGTGAAAGTTCAGGTACAGGCACAATAACGATACTACTATTAATTACGGTTTTGAGTATTGCACCAGCAATATTAGTTCTTATGACGAGTTTTACTAGAATTGTCATTGTTCTAGGTTTCGTAAAAACCTCAATGGGTACAAATACTGTGCCACCGTCGCAAGTTTTAGTAGGTTTAGCGCTGTTTCTAACTTTCTTTATTATGGCACCAACATTTAATCAGATCAATGAAGTAGCGTTGCAACCTTATCTTCAAGGTGAAATAACACAAGAAGTAGCGCTTGAAGAAGCAGGTAAACCGATGAAAGAATTTATGTTCAAGCATACGCGTGAGAAGGATTTGTTGTTGTTTTTGAATTATACTCAAACCGAGAAACCAGCTACATATGATGATATTCCTATTACAACATTAATTCCAGCTTATGCGATAAGTGAACTAAAAACGGCATTTCAGATGGGATTCATGATTTTTATTCCGTTCCTCGTCATTGATATGATTGTCGCAAGTACGTTGATGGCAATGGGGATGATGATGCTACCACCGATTATGATTTCTTTACCATTTAAAATTTTATTATTCATATTAGTTGATGGGTGGTATTTGATCGTTCGATCATTGCTACTAAGCTTTAGCCCATAAAGCTTGTGAGGAGGGAAGACATTGAGTGCAGACTTCATAATTGGTCTTGCAGGAGAAGCCGTATTCACTGTCTTGAAAGCCGCCGCACCCATGCTAGTGCTAGCATTAGTCACAGGATTAATAGTGAGTGTCTTTCAGGCAACAACCCAAATTCAAGAACAGACGTTAGCCTTTGTACCGAAAATTGTTGCAGTACTTTTGGCTGTTATTGTCTTTGGACCATGGATACTGAATACGGTTGTTGACTTCACGTATACGATATTTAGCAATCTACATCAATATATCGGTTAGGCTGTGAATTCGATGACAGAAGTATTTATGAATGCAGTTCCTATTTTTTTACTTATATTTTGTCGAGTAACAGCGTTTTTCGTCGTAACGCCGATTTTTTCTCATAAAAATGTGCCGCCGACGTTCAAGATTGGATTAGCCTTTTTTATCTCAGTGTTTGTCTTTTCAATGTATGCTGATAATCAAGCTATGGTTTTAGACTTACAATATATAATGCTCATTATTCGCGAAGTATTAATTGGATTAATGATGGGCTTTATCGTCTATTTATTTTTCGCTTTAATGCACACTGCAGGTGGTATTATCGACATGCAAATAGGTTTTGCCATGGCGAATATTATTGATCCTGTTTCGGGTACATCTGTTCCATTGCTAGGTAATTTCAAATATTTATTGATGCTAGTCGTATTTCTAATGATGAATGGACACCATTACTTACTAACGGGACTAATGGATAGCTATCAATGGATTCCGATTGAAAATAACTGGTTTGCTAAAATGGCAGATGGTAGTATAGCTGAATTTATGACCAATGCAGTGGTGCTAAGTATTATCATTGGAATTCAAATTGCAATACCGATTATGGTCGCGATGTTCTTGACGGATGTTGGGCTTGGCTTTTTAGCAAAGACAGCACCTCAATTCAATGTGTTTGTTATTGGTTTTCCAGTTAAAATTATGCTAGGGTTGCTGTTAGTTATGTTAATGCTACCTGGTATGAGTCTTATTTTCGAAAAAATATTCTCTATTATGTTCAATAATTTAGAACAATTCTTCGGAATAGTTAGCGGTCCGCCTGCATAGATTGGAGGCAATTTCGTGCAAAAGTATGCATTACAGCTTGATTTACAACTATTCAATCAAGAGAAAACAGAAAAAGCAACGCCCAAGAAAGTTTTCGATGAACGTAAGAAAGGTCAAGTTGCCAAATCACAGGAATTACCGGCGGCACTCATTCTCACATTAGTATTTGCATCGTTTATGATGATCGGTGGCTATTATAAAACACATTTTATCGGTTTATTCACTAATCTATTCGAAAATTGGTTAATGCTAGAATTAACTGCTGGTAATTTGGGAGATTTCTTTGTATCTATTATGTTAGAAGTAATAATTCTATTAGCACCAATATTCGCTATTGTGTTGATCGTTGGGGTTGTAGGTAATGTTGTGCAATTCGGATTTCTGTTAACAGGAGAGCCTTTACAGCCGAAATTTAGTAAATTGAATCCGATTGAAGGATTCAAACGGATTTTTTCAATGCGAAGTCTTGTTGAGTTTGCGAAAAGCTTATTGAAAGTAACAATTATTGGGGTAATGGTTTACACTATTGTTATAGGGGAATGGACAACAATTCAAGGTTTGGCATTGCAGCCGCTTGATATGGTCTTTTCATATGCTGCTTCACTAGTGCTTCGTCTAGGAATTACAATCGGTTCTATACTTATTGTGTTAGCGTTACTAGATTTCATGTATCAAAAATATGAACATGCAAAAAGCTTGAAAATGTCCAAGCAAGATATTAAAGAGGAGCATAAAAAAGCTGAAGGTGACCCTTTAATTAAAAGTAAAATTCGTGAGAAGCAATTAAGGATGGCAATTTCTCGTATGATGCAAGAAATTCCTAATGCTGACGTTGTTATTACGAATCCAACACACTTTGCAGTTGCACTCAAATATGATTCTTCCAATATGGATGCACCAAAAGTTATCGCTAAAGGAATGGATCATCTCGCTCTCAAAATTCGTGAGATTGCAAACGAGCATGGTGTTATTACAATGGAAAATAAGCCGCTAGCTAGAGCACTGTACAGTCAAGCTGAAATAGGAGACTCTGTACCAGCTGACTTATTCCAAGCTGTAGCTGAAGTATTGGCATATGTATATAAGCTTAAAGGCAACAAAAATAATAAGAAGTAAATAGGGGGTGGGACCATCATGAAGCTGAAAGAGCTCATTATTACTTGCGGAATCATCGGAATTATTCTCATGATGATCGTGCCAATCCCCATATTGCTTATTGACTATCTTCTAATTGTGAATATTACGGTAGCACTTACGATCCTATTAGTTGCGA